>NZ_JBEOPO010000037.1:0-49428 GCF_040310145.1 Shewanella sp. S1-49-MNA-CIBAN-0167
AAATACCTAACAGATTGTTAAATTTGGCAATAATTCACACGCCAATACATTCTTACTGAGCCAAGTGCATAGGCATGAAAACTTATTAGATCGTCACACCAAAGCCAACAAATCTGACATGAATAAGTAACGTTTTAGCTGGTTAAATTAATAATAAAAAAGACGCCACGGCGTCTTTTTTATTGATGCAAAAATCGGTGTTAATTAACTTTTATGACTTCGGTTAATCGTCAAATTACCATCAACATGTAAATCACGTTGTGGATAAGCAATCACCACATTATGCTCGTTAAATAGCTCGTACATTCTAAAACGAATTTCGCTACGACGGCGGCGGATATCAGTTTCTGACACTGCGCTGACCCAAAAAATTAAGTCAAAAATCAATGCATTGTCGCCAAAATCTTCAAATAAGACGGAGGGTTCAGGTTGCGGCAAAATATCATCTCGCTCACCAATAACTTGATAAATCAGCTCACGAACTTTAATCACATCCGAACCGTAAGCCACGCCAACACGAACAAATGTTCGGGCATTTTTATCAATCAAGGTCCAGTTAGTCACGGTGTTTTCGAGTAACAGACTGTTGGGCACTAGCATGTGCACTCCGTCATTACGGCGTATCAAGGTTGAGCGAGTGTTAATACACTCGACAACGCCTCGCGCCTCACCTACTTCTAAAAAATCACCAATGCGGATGGGACGTTCCCACATTAAAATCCAGCCACTGATAAAGTTATTAATAATGTTTTGCGCACCAAAACCCACACCAATCGCTATCGCACCTGACACAAATGCAAACGCAGTTAAGGGAATATTTAAAATTTCCATACAGGTAAAAATGAGTACTGCGATACTAATAATAAAATACATGCGAGTGAATAAATGGATCGCATCGGCACCAACATTACGACGTTTGAGTGCTTTAACAATCAAGCGCCCAACACGAGTGATAATAAACCAGGCTAAAAATATGTACAAAGGCACTTGTAACAACTGCAACAAAGTAATTGGGCTATCGTCGTAGGTAAATACCACCAAAGACAAGGCCGATAACAATTCGTTAAAATCCATATGAACCTCTTATTCTTGTGATTACATCAAGGTGATGGTTATAATTTAGTAAAACTCTTGCTCTCCTGGTGGACGAGTTTTGAGCAATTTCAAAAACCACATATATTGTTCTGGATAAGCATTAATCACTTGCTCAACCACTTTGTTTAACGCGATGGCTTCATTCTCTTTGCCAATCATCTCATCAGGATTAACCGCTGGCAGCACCGTCATAATAAATTGTTTAGCCTGCTGGTCGTAACCAATCTTAACGGGCATGACTTGTGCATTACCGGCTTGGGCTAAGCGACCGACAACCGGTAATGTGGCTTTAACTGTGCCCATAAAAGGCGCAAATATACTTTTTTCAGGCCCTAAATCTTCATCAGGCAAATAGAAAAAACTGTTGTCATTTTTTAACTCGGCCAATAAAGCTCTAATCCCTGCTTCACGCATATACACACGACCACCTTGACTACTGCGCATGCGATTACTAAACCAATTAAATAATCCATTGCGATGGGCTTTAGCCATGGTCACTAACGGAATTTCCATGTTAATTCGCAGACCTGCATATTCCATTGGCCAAACATGCGGCATGATAAAAATTATCGGTTGTTTTGCCTCTCGGGCAGCTTGCACATTTTTAATGCCATTAAGTTGAATGCGGCGTTTTAAGTGCGCTTTAGAACGAATAAGCAACTCAGCTTGCGACAATAAGGTAATGACAAATGTTTCAACATTCTGTTTGATTAACGCATCTACATCTGCAGGTGACTTATCAGGAAAACAGTGCGTAATATTCACCTTTGCGATCCGCAATGGTTTCTTGGCAACTTTCATTACTACTCGGGCAAATAATCTCGCAATGGGATCTCGAATGCTTGCAGGAAGTGCACCAAATAAAAACAGCACAGCGATGGCTAACCATGTCCCCCAGTGACGAGGGTGTAATAGTGATTTATTAAAACGAGTATCGAAATATTTTGCTTGTCGTGCCAAAAGAAACTCCAAATAAACTGACCCTGATCCACAGGGAAGAATCATATTATAACAATGGCATTATACTAAGGATTAATGAGTGTGGAACAGTAATTATGCCCGACAACATCAAAACATCACTCTCTCTTAGTGCTATACCCATGTTTATAAAACTAGCTTGCTCACGATTTCTCTGACGGTAAGGATAATGTTATAGATCATGTGGATATAATGAAATGATAAAATAAATTTACCAAATTCAAAAACAAAAGAGCCACTCAATTAAGAGTGGCTCTTCGTAATACAGATCCGATCGGATTGGCGTATTAACTAGTGAACTACTTTTTACCCGAGTTTGCTGCTTCAACACGTGACTTTAACTTCTGTCCAGGACGGAAGGTAACAACACGGCGTGCAGAAATGGGAATATCTTCACCAGTTTTCGGGTTCCTTCCCGGTCTTTGATTCTTGTCCCTAAGGTCAAAGTTGCCAAAGCCAGATAACTTGACCTGCTCACCACTTTCGAGTGCTTCACGAATTTCTTCAAAAAAAGACTCGACCATCTCTTTAGCCACACGTTTGTTAATACCTAATGTTTCAAAAAGATGTTCTGCCATTTCGGCTTTGGTAAGTGCCATACTTTAATCCCTCAACGATGCGTTGAACTCGGTCTTTAGAGCCGATACCACTGCAACCATAGTTTCAGTAATATCTTTATCTTCAAGTGTACGAGTAGTGTCTTGTAATGTAAGTGCGATGGCGAGGCTCTTTTTGCCAGGCTCAACCCCCTTACCTTGGTATACATCGAACAAGTTTAAGCCAACCAACTGATTTTCGCCAACTTTTCTTATCAAATTCATAACATCAGTTGCAGAAACTGCTTCATCTACTACTAACGCTATGTCACGACGGTTAGCAGGAAACTTAGATACAGCTTGGGCTAGCGGCAAACGGGCGTGCAATAATGCATCCAGTTCTAACTCGAAAATAATTGTTTTGCCATTGAGTCCAAAAGGCTTTTCCAACTTTGGATGGATAGCACCGATATGACCAATGACGCGATTATTTCGTAATATTTCAGCACATTGTCCTGGATGCAGCGCAGGATGTGTTGCCCCTCTAAAGCTAAATTCTGTAGAGGCAACTGTCAAGCCGATTATTGCTTCTAAATCACCTTTTAAATCAAAGAAGTCGACGATTGTAGACTCCATTGACCAATGCTCATCGTTTTGAACACCAGAAATGACCGCGCCCAGCATAGCTTGTTGACGAACACCAGAATCTGCTTGTGCATCAGGGATAAAGCGTAAACCCGTCTCAAATAAACGCACTCGATTTTGCTGACGGCTTTGGTTATAGCCTACGGCTGTCAATAATCCAGTAAACATTGATAAGCGCATGGCTGACATTTCGACTGAAATCGGGTTAGGCAACACCATGGCCTCTTCGCCAGGGTGAACAATATTTTGCATTTTTGGGTCAACAAAACTGTAGGTCACTGCTTCTTGGAAACCACGAGCAACAAATATACTGCGCACACGCTTAAGCGAAATATCAGCTTCTTGGTGATCAGGCATGCTTAACGCTGCCATTGGCGCAATATTAGGGATATTGTTATAACCATAAATACGCGCCACTTCTTCGATCAAATCTTCTTCAATCGCCATATCAAAACGATATGTTGCCGTGGTGACAATCCAATCATTGCCGTCAACGTTCACGCTAAAACCTAAACATTCAAGAATTTCCGTCACGTCAGTATCAGAAATAACATGCCCTAATGTTTTGTCTAACTTGCTACGACGCAAAGTGATAGTTGCTGCTACGGGTAAATGCTCAATCGATACCGCTTCAACAACTTGACCGGCTTCACCACCACAAATATCTAATACAAGGCGAGTAGCGCGGTCCATGACCTTATGTTGTAGCTCAGGGTCAACTCCACGCTCAAAACGATGTGAAGCGTCTGTGTGTAAGCCTAAACGACGTGATTTACCCATAATGGCCAATGGAGAGAAAAAAGCACACTCCAAAAGAATATCTTGGGTGTTTTCATTTACACCGGTACTTTCACCACCAAATACCCCCGCAAGCGCAACAGCTTGTTTGTCGTCGGCAATCACTAAGGTATCGCTTGGTACCGTAATTTCATTGCCATCAAGCAAGGTTAGCTTTTCAACACCATCAGCTAAACGCACGGTAATGCCGCCGTTTAAGGTATTTAAATCAAACGCATGCATTGGCTGACCAAATTCAATCAACACATAATTGGTAATATCAACAATGGGATCAATTGAACGAATACCACTGCGACGCAATTTTTCTTGCATCCATAATGGCGTGACGGCCTTAATATTGATGTTTTTGACTACGCGGCCTAAGTAACGAGGGCAAAGATTTGGCGCTACCACACTGATGCTAAACGGCGCATCTATCGTGGCGGTTACGGCTTGCCAAGAAGGCTCTATTACCGCTTGACGATTTAATACGCCCACTTCACGAGCAAGACCGGCCATGCCTAAACAATCGGCTCGGTTAGCGGTTAAGTCAACATCAATAATGGCATCATCTAATTGCAAATATTCACGCACATTCAGGCCTATAGGTGCATCTTGCGGTAATTCAATAATGCCATCGCTTTCGATGTCTATACCTAACTCGCCGTAAGAACACAACATGCCCATTGACGGTTGGCCGCGTAATTTGGCTTTTTTAATTTTAAAATCGCCTGGTAATACTGCGCCCACCATCGCTACTGCGACTTTTAAGCCTAAACGGCAGTTTGGTGCACCACAAACGATGTCGATAAGCTCATCGCCGCCAACATTGATTTTAGTGACGCGTAATTTGTCTGCATCTGGGTGTTGGCCACATTCAACCACTTCACCGATGACCACGCCGCTAAAATCGCCAGCGACGGCATCAATACCGTCAACTTCAAGACCAGCCATGGTGATTTGGTGTGATAATGCGTCACGACTTACTGATGGGTTAACCCACTCACGAAGCCAAGATTCACTGAATTTCATCTACTTTTTGCTCCGTTATTTGAATTGCTTAAGAAAACGTAAATCGTTTTCAAAGAAGGCACGTAAATCATTTACGCCATAGCGCAACATGGTTAAACGCTCAACACCCATACCAAAAGCAAAACCAGAGTATTTCTCAGGGTCAATACCCACACTGCGCAGTACATTTGGATGTACCATGCCGCAGCCTAATACTTCTAACCACTTACCGTTTTTACCCATAACATCCACTTCAGCAGAAGGTTCTGTAAATGGGAAGTAAGATGGGCGAAAACGTACTTCTAAATCTTGTTCAAAGAAGTTACGTAAAAAGTCATGCAAAATGCCTTTAAGTTCTGCAAAATTAACGTTTTCAGCAACCATTAACCCTTCAACTTGATGGAACATTGGCGTATGAGTTTGGTCGTAATCGTTACGATAAACACGGCCTGGAGAAATGATCCGAAGTGGCGGTTTTTCATGTTCCATGGTGCGAATTTGCACCCCAGATGTTTGCGTGCGTAACATCACTTTGGGGTTAAAGTAAAAAGTATCATGATCGGCACGAGCTGGATGATGCTCAGAAATATTTAGCGCATCGAAATTATGGAAATCATCTTCGATTTCAGGTCCTTGTTTAACAACAAAACCAAGCTCACCAAAGAAGGTTTCAATACGTTCGATAGTGCGCGTAACCGGATGTAAGCCGCCAATATCGAGCGTACGACCCGGAAGAGTGACATCAATATTTTCAGCAATTAATTTTGCTTCTAATTCAGATGCTTTCAATCCGTCGATACGCACAGTCAACTGTTGTTGAACGGCTTGCTTTGCTTGATTGACTGCGGCACCAAAGGCAGGCTTTTCTTCTGCGCTTAATGATCCCATCATTTTCATCATGTCAGTAATTTTACCTTTTTTACCAAGGTAATCGACACGGATATCATCCAATGTTTTTAGATCACAGGCCTTATCAATGACCTCTAAGGCTTGTTCTACGATCTCGGTTAACTGCTGCATGTTATCATCCACTGCATTTTTGCATTTAAATGCGATTGAGCGTCTAGTCGACTATACGAGTTCACCATAGTGGCAACCCAGTAAGTGACGACGCGGTAGTTTGACGCTTATTATGATAACTAAACAGTCAAGACTGGGGTTAAAATAAAAGATTGGAATTTTACGTTAGCAAGTACAACTTTACTAGTCATTATTGGTATTTTTAATAGCAAATAGTTGTATTTACCTACAATTAACCCACTTAGCCTGTAACCGTGGCAACAAGTGTTAACTCAGGAGTCTACCCAACCGAAATCGTCAGTCTGTTGATGATGGGGTCTGGTTAGCTTACAGCAAGGTTACCTGTCCCGATTTAGTGCGGTTGAACATGTCGCGGTCAAGGGTATTTACTCCTAAATCGGTCAGTAAAAAAGACGCAACCTGCGTGTTTTATGTGGTCACGGGTTAATGAGTTAAATCAGCGTTTACTATATCGATGACCGATGAAAACGAGGTTGCAGAGTCGCGTCAATACCAAAGCCATTACTGGCGGTGTTCAACTCAAACCAACGTACACCTTTCAATTTAGCCCCTCCGAGGCTAATAATCATTATACTTTATTAATACGAGCACAAAACAGACAAAAAAATACCGCTCATATTGAGCGGTATTGTTAACCGATTTTATTGACCGATATTGTTAACCGATATTATTGACCAATAATAAGGAATTAATGTTTTTTAAACGCATCAACCATATAGTGATCCTGTAACCAGTTTCGGCTAATTAATAATTTATAACCCATTTTGGTACGGTCTTTAGATCCATATCGACTAAGAACTCAGACTAGGTTCACCAACACTTAATCAAGCCATGTAACGCGCTTCAGTACCTTACGCATGACGAATTAACCATGTACCTCAAATGTTAGTCCACACCTTGTGTTCTTTCTCGACGCTAATATTGGCAGCATGTAATGAGCGTTCTACCGCACCCGAGTTAATGCGGGGTATACATCAATCCTGTTTGCTTAATACTCAACTAAAGGACCAAAGTACTTTTTTGTGATACATCCACAATGTAGTTATGCTTTAAAAAATTACGCCCAATGAGTAATTTGTATTTCATATGGCTACGGTCGCGTAAATTAACATAAATATGATGCAACTTATCCGAAAAACCGACATCGAGCTTCACCATGTAGCGGGTTTCAATGCCTTGTGAATTCTTCACCCTTAACGTACTGACAATTTCGGCTTGAATACGTTTTTTCTCACCACGTTCATTTTCTGTGGTGAATTCAACAATTTTACCGACATTACTTTTCATTTTTTTGAATGCGCCGCCAATGATTGTTAAATCTACCGCATGCAGAGAAGTCTTCCCCGCACCAGTATCAATGCGAGCATGATAGTGTAGTCCAGACTTAGCGACTGTCATGGTTTCAACTTGACTTAAAATGGTTTTATCACTCGCAAACACAGATATAGACAGCAAACACGACACAACAGAAATCACAATTTTTTTAAACATGATCGATCCCAAAAAAAACTAAACCAGTTAAATAACTGCCTGAACTAAGTCACTCAGCTCGGGATAATAAACGGTTATAAAACAGTTTTTTGTCCTGCTAACTGCATTGTATTGACTTGTAATAGGCTAGTTATTGACGCCGTAAGTCACAAGAGCTGCACCTTATTAGCAAATCAAATCACAAGTTCGATATTAAATAGCTCAAATATTCTGATTTTGGCATATTTATTCCATCTGTTAACCCGTGTTGAGGTTAAGTAGATTTATCGCAACAGATGAGCAACTTCTTGATCAAATAAATTTTTAATCAAACCTGAAAACTCAGTAATAAAGATACTTTGTTCGGGTGTGGCTTGATGATTAGCAACAGAGGCTAAAATCTCTTCTAAGTCGTATACTATTGCATCAATTTCACGGATCACTATATTACGCTGAGCAAATGATAATTGCGGGTTTTGACCACATACCATAATGATCTGAGCAGATAACTGATCTTCAAACAGTTCCATAACAGTTTCCGTTGTATTTACGGTATTTTCAGACGACTCAAACAGCCCTAAATGTTCAGTTAAATACTGAATTAAATGCATGTAGCCGTCTTTGTCGGTAACCATTGTGCCCCACCTTTCTTAAACACTACTTAGCCGAAAATGGCTCTCAATCTTGATGATTGAAAGTCATTAACAACCACAGGTAACTATTGCGCTAAGGTTAGCACAAATGACACTGGCACTGCCAAGCTGATACTCGGCAAACCCGCCATTTCTTTAAGTTTTTCGACACCCGACACAAGGCCAAATTCATTTGCTTGAATAATCACTGGCGCTAAACTTGAAATCACCATTTTCTTGTCAGATAATTTAGCCACTAACACTTCAAAACTTTTTTGTTGTTTCTGACCATGTAGTGAAATGGTTGCTTCAACTTGGGTCGTTAGCGTGTCACCGACTTTTAATCCTGCCAACAATTTGGGATTAACCACCGCATCCAAGGTTAACTTTGGAAACTGCGCAACTTCAAACAACACAGTCTGCATTCGCTGATCACGAATTTCTATTCCGGTATCAACACTGGTTAAATCAATCGATAAAGAAAATGCACCCGCATCCGTTAATTCACCTGCAACTTGTTTAAAATGATGTACTTCGGCAATATCGGCTTTCTTAATCGAAATAAAGCTCACCCGAGAATGATCTTGATTGACTTGCCAATCGCCTGCCATCACAGATGTACTCAGCAAGCTCGCGGCTAAAAAAGGTAACCATTTTTTCATCATAAAGTCCTTTGTATAGAAAGTCAGATTAAGTATAGAGTAATATTTCGTTATATCTTGCTGGGGATCAATTTAGCCAACCATTTATCTAACGCTTGTGCAAACGCATGCTTATCCGTTTGCGAAAAACTATTCGGACCGCCAGTATGTATGCCACTGCTACGCATTTCTTCCATAAAATCACGCATAGTCAGTATCTGTTTGATATTCTCAGCGGTATACACGGTACCACGAGGGTTCAATACTAGTGCACCTTTATCAACCGCATCTGACGCGAGAGGAATATCAGCGGTGACCACTAAATCCCCTTTGACAACTTGTTCAACAATGTAGTTGTCTGCTTCATCAAAACCGGAACTCACTCGGATCATGCTAATTAACGGTGATCTTGGCACGTTAATCATTTGATTAGCCACTAACACCAATTGAATCGACTTACGCTCAGATGCCCGAAACAACATCTCTTTCACTGGATTGGGACAAGCATCAGCATCAACCCAGATTTTATTGGTTATCACCGCTAAAGGCTCCACTTCATTAACATTCATTAAGGTGCCAACCGATCAATATTCCAATCAGCATCGGTTTTGGTATAAATAAATCTGTCATGTAAACGATGCTCACCTCCTTGCCAGAACTCGATACTGCTTGGACGGACTAAATATCCGCCCCAAAACTTAGGTAATGGCACTTCACCCTGAGCATATTTGGCCTTCATTTCGGCAAATTTCCCTTCCAGTGCTTGCCGCGCAGAAATCTTGCTCGATTGTTTGGATACCCATGCGGCAATTTGACTGTCTTTGGGTCTGGACATGAAGTATTTAGCCACATCCAATATAGATAATGGTTCCGCTTGCCCTAATACTGCCACTTGGCGATCAAGAGCATGCCAAGGAAACAGTAAACTGATTTTACTGTTAACGGCTAATTGTTTTGCTTTGCGACTTTCTAGATTGGTAAAAAACACAAACCCTTTATCGTCAAATTTCTTCAGCAACACAATACGTTGAAATGGCTGACCATCCTCATCAACCGTTGCGATAGACATGGCTGTCGGATCGGTAAGTTGTGCCTCTGTGGCCTGTTGCATCCATTGTTCAAACAGATCCATCGGGTTAGTAGGCAAATTGGCCCGTCTTAATCCACCTTGGGTGTATTCACGGCGAATATCACTTAAATCACTCATATTGGCTCCTCATTAACCTTGCGAGATCTATTCTACGCTGAGCAGGCACAAAAAAGCCAACGTCAGCACGTTGGCGAATGTGCTTAATGATAAAGTTGAAATTACTTTTTAATTAAGCCCTTACCTTCTGCCCAGACATGCAGCATTTCAAGGCCCAGAGTCGCTCCTGCAAGCGCAGAATTTCAGCCGAATCGTATGATGGCGCCACTTCAACAACCATACCAACAACCTTCATACCACGTAATCCACGAATAATTTTCATTGCTTTATCACTGGTTTATCCGCCACAAACAGGCGTGCCATTGCCCGGAGCATTAGCCGGGTCTACACAATCAATGTCGAACGTGATGTATAACGGCATATCAACGACGCGAGCACGCACTTGTTCAACAATGTGTTGCGCCGTTGCGGCATCAACCACCTCAAAGCCGTGGCCTTCTTTGTGGTATTCGGTACGAATACCACTTTGTATTGAATGCTCAACATCAATCAATCCTTCACGCGGTGCACACTAAATTTACCGATGCTTGGCGAATGGCATTAGGCCCCATACGACCACCTGAACGACCTGTTGTTGCCATATAAAAAGGTAAACCAATCACTACCACGTCGGCATCAGACTCCGTTGGTTTAACATTCAGTGGCTGGCGTAAATACCCGAATGCGTTTGAAGAAAGCAAATAATCAGGTTTTTCTGCAAAAGTAGTCATAGACTATCAAAAAGATGGCAAATGCCGATAATTACAATAATGTAGGGTTCAGTACTTCTAAGCAATCTTGCTGATAGTGGCTGAAGTGTATGTTAAAACCTTGTTCGATTGTCATTGCGCACTGGCTTAAACACAAGTACTTTAAAAACTGCTTATTGGCAATATTACTATTAAAACCAATAATGTCGCAGCTGTTTGGCTGCAATAATCTTACTAGCTCAGCAAAGATATCAACCTGAGTTGTGGTGAGATCAATGTTGGTTTCAACACTCACATAAGAACTATTTTCTTGTGGTGTAATGTGTATTGTAAAATATTCACAACCCCGAATACCGTTGATTGAATAGCCTAGCGGGCTGAATAAATACTGATCAATACTAAAACCATTAAATAATTGTTCCAGTTGCAGCATCAGCCCAATTTGAACCATTGATTGCTGATCACCCCGTAAATAATCCGCTATCGGACCCGAAATATGATACATCAGCAGTTCATTGGTGGTATCAAACCGACTGGCTTGATACTCTTTATCGGTAGTAAAAGTATAGTGATGATGGCTATCTAAATGACCCATTCGGTGGGCCTGCCCCGCAATAAAATGCCTTAACCTAAGCACATCGTCGCCAAAAGAACTTGCTTGTAAATGGGCATAGTATTCGTTTTTGCGCTGATAACAAACATATGCAATAGCTTGTTCACCTAAACGTTCAATGCAGTAGCATGCTGATTCTACTAGCGAGCTAGTGCCGCAAGTGAGCATAACGAGTCGATCATCCCAAACAAATAAACTCGATTCACTCAGTAAATAAGCATCGCAATATTCATTACTTATGCTAGATAAAATATCTGCATTTGAGGCAGCAACAAGCCCCACCCAAAATGTTCGATCTAATGACCGTAATTTAGGGGCTGATGCATTAACGATAATCTCTAACTTTTTCTCTGAACCTTCAAAAAACATCTTAGCAACTTAAAAGCCTAGCGACCTGCGGTAACTAGGCTTTTTGAATAACAAGTTAATGTAGTAAATAAGATTAAAAATCTTCTAGGTAAGTGTAGCCTTTAAGCCCTAACTGTAACTCTTCTAGGATACTGGCGCGCTCTTCTTCAACAATATGTTGATTCACAAGCTCTTCATAGGTGCGCATAAAGTCTACCGCATCTAAATTCACATAACGTAGCACATCAGCTACCGTGTCGCCTTGTAAAACAGACTCAATCTGGCTTGATCCACGCTCATCGATACGCACAACAGCTGAGTTGGTATCACCGAACAAGTTATGCATATCACCCAAGATTTCTTGGTATGCCCCCACCATGAAAAAACCAATCAGGTATGGGCTGTCTGCGCTCCACGCTGGGACGGGTAAAGTTGTTTCAATTCCCTGACCGTCAACGTATTGATCAACAATACCATCAGAGTCACAGGTAATATCTAACATTACCGCACGGCGCTCTGGTGCTTTATCTAAACCCGATAAAGGCAACACAGGGAACACTTGATCAATACCCCATGCATCAGGTAATGACTGGAATAATGAGAAGTTAACGAAAAACTTGTCTGCTAATTTTTCATTCAATTCGTCAATCACGGGACGGTGATAACGATTATTGTTACTTAATAATCCCTTCACTTCATGGCAAACACGTAAATTGGCTTGTTCTGCCCAAGCTCGGTCAGCCAAACTTAATTGACCCACAGCAAACAATGAGTGTGCTTCAGCAATATCACTTTGGCTATCATGATAAATTTCAATAATCGCACGCTGATCATATCGACCGCTGATTTCTAACCAAGATTGCCACATGTTGTGCAATAATTGCGGCGCCTCTTCACTTGGTTCTTGAATATTTTCTGGTTGATACGCTTCAGTACCAATCACATCAGTAATTAACACCGCATGATGCGCCGTTAAATGGCGACCAGATTCAGAAATAATACGCGGCATTGGTTGCTCGTACTCATTACATAAATCGGTTAATACGTTGACGATATTGTTAGCATACTCATTTAAACCATAGTTCATTGAGTTATTGCTTTGGCTTCGTGTACCATCGTAGTCAACCGCTAACCCGCCGCCCACATCGAAACAATCAATGCTGGCACCGAGTTGGCGCAATTCACAGTAAAAACGGCCTGCTTCGCTTACACCTTGGCGAATGTCACGAATATTGGCAATTTGCGAACCTAAATGGAAGTGTAATAACTGGAGAGAATCCAGCATATTAGCACTTTTTAATTCAGCAATAACTTTCAACACTTGTGCTGCAGACAAACCAAATTTGGACTTTTCGCCACCGCTGGCTTGCCATTTGCCTTTACCTTGAAAAGCCAAACGCACACGTAAACCTAAACGTGGAGTGATCCCTAGCTTTTCAGCTTCAGCCAATACCATTTTAAGTTCCGACATTTTTTCAAGCACGATATAGACTTTATGGCCTAGCTTTTCGCCGATTAATGCTAAGCGAATATATTCTTTATCTTTGTAACCGTTACATACAATAACTGAACTGGCTTTTTGCGCCATCGCAAGAACTGCCATTAACTCTGGCTTACTGCCGGCTTCAAGTCCCAACTGTGGAACTTCTTTCGATTTTTGGCTGGCTAGAATTTCTTCAACCACCGTTTTTTGTTGGTTTACTTTAATCGGATAAACTAACAAATAATCATTTTGATAATCGTATTTCTTAATTGCATCATTAAATGCTTCGCATAGACTTTCCACTCTATGGTGTAAAATCTGCGGGAAACGGACTAGTACCGGTAACGAAACGCCTGCTTCAACCATACTATTGGCTAATTCATTTAAGCCAACTTTATGATCCGGATTTTGTGGGTTAGGTGACACTGTCACTTCACCATCTTCACTAATACCATAAAAACCTTGGCTCCAGTGAATCACGTTATAACCAGAGCGAGCATCTTCGATAGACCAATCAGACATAATTATTTTCCGTATTTGTATCAACGTTAGCAGCGCCCCCATCGGTAGCCACTGCTTGTTAAATAATCCAGATAACGCCGTAACGTTAACTCAGAAATTAACAGGTTTACCAGCACTTTCATCATGGCTGTATAACCTGTGACAGACGAAATAAGCACACAGCTAACGAGTTTTAGACTGCGCCGTATTGTTATCGTCTTTAGCACCTTTTACTGTCGAACATCTTACGCAGATATTTGCAAAGCATGCAAATATTGGTTGCTGAGCATGGGCTGAAGACTGTAACAAGTATTTTACTCATTAAGGGGTTCATTAGTTCACTTTTCAGCTCATACTTAACACATTTTCGACCTTTTTAAAAACGGCGCAATTAAAACCTGCAATCATGTGTAATGCAAGTTAATTACCGATTAATTTTGATAATAATTTGCCAACAATTCCCATGGTAAACATCGACAAAGACAGTGATAACAGCAAATGATTTTAGATAGCGATTAATTCACACAACGTGAGCGAATTTTACGTGTATAATTAAGTGTTTTTATTAAGATCATCTTTTCATTTTTATTAAAGTAGAGTCATTCATGATACAGATCGGTAAACGTTATTCATTAGAAGTCGTTAAACAAGTTAATTTTGGGGTTTATCTAAATGCTCAAGAGCTTGGACAAGTCTTGCTTCCTAATAAATTTGTCCCTACCGGTTGTAATGTCGGGGATATGGTCGATGTGTTTCTTTACCTAGATTCTGAAGACATTGTGATTGCCACCACCCAAAAATCTCTGGCCCAAGTAGGTGAATATGCTTATTTAAAAGTGATTGCCACTGGGCCTTTCGGTGCATTTTTAGATTGGGGTTTAGACAAAGATTTATTATTACCCTTTGGTGAGCAACACAAACCGGCAGAAGAAGGCCACTCATACTTAGTCTATGTCCATGCCAACCATGCCGATGAACGCATTATGGCATCCTCTAAACTGGATAAGTTTGTCGACAAAACTGAAGCACACTACACCCAAGGCGAACAAGTTAACTTGATCATCGGCGGCACGACAGATTTAGGTTATAAAGCCATTATCAATCACCTGCATTGGGGCGTTATTTACCAAAATGAAGTGTTTCAAAAACTTCGCTTTGGACAAAAGGTCACTGGTTTTATTAAAACCATCCGCAGTGATGGCAAAATTGATCTTGTACTGCAAAAAGGTGATAAAGACGAGCTGGATAAAAATGCCCGTTTGATCATCAATAAACTGCGCAGCGCGAACGGTTTTTTACCCTTACATGACAAAACGGATGCTGATGTCATTTATGACAAACTCGGCATGAGTAAAAAAGCCTTTAAAAAATCCATTGGCGGCTTATTTAAAGCCGGTGAGATCACCATCGAAACTGACGGTATTCGGTTAACTGTGTGAACAATATTCGATTAACTTGAGTAAACTAGTCCAATCCTTTGAGAAAAAGCATGCCTCTGTTATAAAAGTAATAGAATCATGCTTTTCATTAAAAGGATACTGTGTATGGAATTAACCCAACTAGAAGCTAGAGTTATCGGATGCTTGCTCGAAAAAGAACTCACGACTCCTGATCAATATCCTCTGTCATTAAATTCACTCGCCTTAGCATGTAATCAAAAAAGCAGTCGCGAACCGGTTATGTCACTGAGCGAATCTCAAGTACAAACGATAATAGATGAACTTACCCAAAAACGCTTAATCAGCGAGCAATCGGGTTTTGGCAGCCGAGTCGTAAAATATAAGCATCGCTTTTGTAATACCGAATTCAGTGAATTACAGTTAACCAGTGCTGAAGTCGCATTAATCTGTGTGTTATTACTTCGTGGCCCACAAACACCAGGGGAACTAAAAACCCGTACCAACCGACTCCACGAATTTACTGATATGTCGCAAGTTGAGACCGCATTGCTGGCGTTAAGCCAACGGGAAAAACCGTCAGTAGTGCAACTCGCTCGAGAAGCTAATAAACGTGATTGCCGCTTCCTTGAGTGCTTTAGTGGCAACGTCGACGACTATCAAGTGAATAGTAGTCACGCCATTGAGGTTTCTACTCACACTCAGCACTCTTTACAACCAAACGATCGGGTCACAGAGCTTGAGCAAAGAGTTGATTTACTCGAGCAAAAAATCGCGCAATTAGAGACGCTATTAAACTAATTTATGCTTTCCATTAACGGGTTAAGCAAGGGAATAGATATGGACCGTACCACCTCTCCGTCGACACTTACTCATATTGGGTTATTAGCCAAATATGAACTCACCAAACGTTTTAGTAATAAAAGCGGCATGATTTCATTAATTGCCTTTATGTTAATTTGGGCCATTTTATTGCTTTATCCTATTAAGAGTGCGTCTGAATTTATCATGCTGCCCAGCTTTAAAAACGTTACCGAAGCACTGTTTGGGCCTGGGAGTTTACGTCATCTCTTCGAATGGCCTGTGGCAGAATTTGCCGTGTTCTGGTTGGCGGCACTCTATCTGTTTCCAATGTTTAGTATTTTTATAGCAGCTGATCAATTTAGTTCAGATAAACAACGTGGTAGCTTGCGATTTCTAACATTAAGAGTCAGTCGTACTAGTTTGTTTTTTGGTCGTTTCTTAGGTCAAATGCTTATTCAGTTTATGTTGATCATCTTAACGCTATTAGCGACCATAGCACTGGCATCATCTCGTGATATATCATTATTATTGCCATCAATAACAACCAGTCTTTTAGTGATGGTTAACCTAGTGATTATATTACTGCCTTATACTGCTGCCATGGCGGTGCTATCATTACAAGCAAACTCAGCCAGGCAAGCAAGTATTTTTGCGATCATCTTATGGGCTGTTGTATCGATTGTTATCGCCATAGTGAATATGAATTTTCCACAACTCAGCTGGTTAAATTGGTGTCTTCCTGGCTCGCAAATTGCGAGTTTGATCAACACCCAAGGATTAAGTTCATTGGCACTTGCTCCCATTCCTTTACTGCAAACTGCAGTTATTTTATTTGTCGGTAAAGTCTTGATGAGTCGGAGCGCACTATGAGTATTATTCAATGTGACAACCTTTCTAAACAATATGCCAATAAACTTGCACTCGATAACGTATCGTTAACCTTGACTGAAGGTGCTCCTATCGCATTAGTGGGTCCCAATGGTGCCGGTAAAACCACCCTATTCAGTTTATTGTGCGGTTATATTCAACCCACCACAGGTAGTATTAGGATTTTTGGTCATAAGCCTGGTAGCAAAGCGCTACAGGGGCTGTTATCGGCATTACCACAAGATGCCGCATTAGACCCTAATTTTACGATTGTGTCGCAACTGCAGTTTTTCGCTCAATTGCAAGGCATGACAGTCGCGGCTGCCAAGCAAGAAGCGTTAAGAGTGCTTACTCTTGTGGATTTAACCGATTCCGCTGATGCCAAACCTAAAAGCTTAAGCCACGGCATGGGTAAACGGGTATCAATTGCTCAAGCACTGATGGGTTCACCCAAAATTGTATTACTCGATGAGCCGACAGCCGGACTTGATCCTGCCAATGCGAAAAAAATTCGGCAGATTGTTAAAGACTTATCCGGTAAGACGACTTTTGTGATCAGTTCACATAATCTTGATGAGCTTGAAAAACTATGCGACCAAGTTGTCTATCTTGAACATGGAAAACTGCAACAATCCGTCTCTATAAACGCCAGTCAAGCCACAGACTTCCTCACACTTACCATGAAACAGTGCGACATGGACAGTCTACATCAGCAGTTATTAGGCCTTAACGACATTATTGAAGTAAGACGAATTAGTGATGAGCAGTATGTAATCGAGTATCAAAAACAATCAAGCTTTACCCTTGAAATGCAGTTATTTGAGCTATTTACCACCCATCAGTGGCAATATAAGGCATTGCTTAAAGGCAGAACCCTAGAGGAAACTTTGTTTTCTTAAGCCATCGTCATGGGTAAAACAACGCTTAAATACTGATGAGAAATGGATTAGCATTACCAAAAAGAGACTGAATAACCTGATGGCCCTAGTCAATGCCATTGCTTATTAATCTGTGATGACTCACCTAATTAATAAGCGATGGTATCCTTGTGCACATCAGTAATGCATCTGGTCAGCATAATGCAAAACGATTTACACTCCCATCACTGAACACTGTAAATTCATTAACAATATTACCGCTAAGCCACTGCACAGCAAGTTCTGTCACCGTTAAATCCCCAGAACTGTATTTACTCTAAAACGAAAAAAGTTCTCAAACAAATTATCTAAACAGCTACCCCCCTCACGGCAAGTGTTCTAAAACAATCAGTACTCTAACAACAAGTGCATTAAACTGAAAAGCCTCTTCACTCGCCCCCAATGAATATCATTAATGCAAATAACCTCAACGTGAGCAAGAAGTAACACTGCTCGATATAAGTCAAAATAGTTTCAACGATTTGATCTCAAACTTGCCCACTTTTTTTCGAGCAGAGCATTGCCCCCCCCCTCAATAGCCTATCCATTACAAGCCAATTACTACAGACGTCAAAGCCATTAGCAGGACAAGCTTTTTGACCACCGTTGACATATCCCACGCTAAGGTTAACTAGCTAACGGCCCCTTGCCGTCATGGCGCACGAACAATCGCCAATTCCCTTGGGTAGTTATGTTTATATCGCCAACACTCCCTAGGACAATCAAATAACGAGTGATGTTATTGAGTCGATGCTAATTGGAGGGAGCAATCGTGTTCAGTAATCTTGTTGTTCTACGGGAGTTCAAAGCGCTACAACGAAGGATAAGGCTTAAATGCCAATGTAGAGAGAAGGTAATAGGTTTCAGATTTACATCATGGCGCTGGCAAAAAAACCTCTTTAGACGCTAAATATATGCTAGTGAACCGATTAATCAAAAGTGTTATAAAAGCTTAGGGTCCATATATGGCATGGCTATTTTATGGAATAGTTATTTTGGCTACCTTGAACTAACAAGCGTAAGCGACGTAATATTTAATGTAATTGCTACGCTATTCATAAGGATATAAATGAGATTAATAACTTAGACAATGAGGTGAAACTGATGATTATATGATTTAGATGATTTAGATGATTTAGATGATTTAGATGATTAGATGATTAGATGATTAGATGATTAGATGATTAGATGATGGCAACACACATAAAAAATGCAAAAAAAAACTGCAACAATAAATTGTTACAGTTTTAAAGTCCTAACATTTAGCTAAAGCTAAATATTAACCAACTACTGAAACGTTCTCAGCTTGAGGACCTTTCTGACCTTGAGTCACAGTGAAAGAAACTTTCTGACCTTCGTCAAGAGTTTTGAAACCGTCTGAATTGATAGCACGGAAGTGAACAAAAACGTCTGGACCAGACTCTTGCTCAATAAATCCGAAACCTTTATCAGAGTTAAACCACTTAACAACACCAGTAACTTGAGACATAATATATAAATCCTGTAGAAAAAAATAGTTAAAGCCTTAACGGCAGTAAAGCTGGAAAATGCCGGTATTACTTATGTTTACAGGACGAAACTGGTCGTATTGATAAATATAAGCCCAACCTTCAAGCTGAGTAGACTATAAACCATTCTCGAGATAAGTCAACAAACATCAATCAAAAGATAGTATTTAATTGGTGATATGACAAAATGGTTTATCTTTGAGCATCAGATAGTTATTTATATCAATGATCTGATTGTTTCTTGTTCCCGTTGATGAATTTCGATTTTAAAGTCTATCTCACACTCAAGCCCTTGCTCTATTATTTGAGACTTCTGTGAATCACTCAACTTCCAGGCGTAAGGTGTCATATTAAGAAAATGATCAATATCGTCTGCACGGGTTAGCGACAATGAGTAGCTCAACGCTTCGTGAGCTAAGTATGTAAAACCATCCAATACCAAGGGGCCTTGTGGGTGCAGCTTGGGCTCACTATAAATTTTCTGCTTTAAAGCATAATGATGTGTAGGACCAGGTGAAACCGTAATTAATATTCCACCCGGTTTTATCACTCGCTGTAACTCTTCAATCTTAGAGGGCGCATAAATACGGATCGCTAAATCAAAACTGTTATCTGCCAAAGGCATTTCAAACGCACTCGCCACACAAAAATGCAGATCCGAATAGCGTTTGGCTGCATAACGAATCGCAGATTTAGAAATATCTACCCCGAAAAGCTCACAATGGGATTGAGTGACAGATTGCAGCGCTTCAAACAATCGATGACTGTAATACCCTTCACCACAGCCTATATCGAGTATCTTATTAGCATCTGGAGCATATTCAAGCGCCAACTGGTTAACCTTGTCGCTTAAGGGCTGATAAAAGCCTTGATTAAGAAACTCTCTTCTAGCGAACATCATTTCTTTGTTATCACCAGGGTCTTTGGTTTTCTTTTTTTGTACAGGCAGTAAATTAACGTAACCTTCTTTGGCACAATCAAATTGATGACGTTGTTCACATTGCCAAGCATTTTGTTGTTTCACTAACGGGGCGCTGCAAATAGGGCAAATATAAGACATGGGTGGACTCTAGAGTTACTGAAAAATTAAAGATCGTCATCACACAGTTTAGTGACCATTTCCGACACATCTTTAGGGGCTAATAGTTCAAAACAATCTAATTTACGTTGTAATTGCTCATTATTATAAAGTTGTTCATTGGATGAACGCCCCAAATTAGGACGCTCTAATGACTGATGATAGGTTCGCAACAACCATTGGTGCTTATTTTGCAATAAATGATCAAGTTTTAATAGTTCAGTTGAGACACCAGGGTGGATTTTGCCCGACTCACCACTGAGGTAATCACGTAATTCTCGTCGGACTTGCTCTAATTCACTAATATGAACGGCCAGCATGTTAGAGGGCTCATTATAATCAAACTTACGCCCTAATATCGCTTTAGCCATAACGAGTGCTTGAGGTTCACTCAAAATCCGTAAGTCATTTTCTAAAGTCACCAGTTCAAAACGAGCTTCGGCTGATAACCTAAAATACATATCCTCATCAACGTTAATATTAATCGTCACTCCTCTTCTAAGTTGCTCGATACACACGCGAGGAGCCACTCCCATTGAAGGATATAATTTAATCCCCTGCCCCACGGATCGTCGTTGAGCTGGCGTTTGGATTAATGGCTGCGTATGCTCAAAAGCAAAAGTCAAAAACGGTTGGATACGTATAATTAGTGTCGCTTGGGTATGATTAACTTGGCTCACCACAAACTCAACCAAAGGATTACTCATCGTTGATAACACTAATAAATCACTCACACTTTCAGATAAGCGCAGTGTCAACGCAGTAGGTTGATTAATTTCGCAAACACTTGGTTGAGTAAAGAGATGGTGATCCATAGAATATTCCTTAATTACTTCGTTAAATTGTAACCAGCAAATCCCCATTAGTCACCAGTAAACAAGGCTATATTAGAAAATTTTTATTGAACTTTATCTCATTATCATTTTTTTATGCTGATAAATGTTAACATGGATTTAATCGCGAAAAGGATCTTATATTTACTATGGCTAACGCAATTCAACCCACTTTATTCTGGCACGATTATGAAACTTTTGGGGCAAATCCAAGCAAAGATCGCCCATCACAATTTGCGGGTATTCGAACCGATCTAGAGTTGAACATTATTGGTGAACCTGAAACCTTTTATTGCAAACTCGCGCCTGACTACTTACCGTCTCCCGAAGCCATATTAATTACCGGTATCACTCCGCAGCTTGCTAATCTTAAAGGCGAACCTGAAGCTGAGTTTATGAAACGTATCAATACGTTATTTAGCCAGCCTAACACCTGTGTCGTGGGCTATAATTCATTACGTTTTGATGATGAGGTCAGTCGTCATGGTTTCTATCGTAACTTTATCGATCCCTACGCACGAGAATGGCAAAACGGTAATTCGCGTTGGGATATTATTGATTTAGTTAGAGCTTGCTATGCATTTCGCCCTGACGGTATTAATTGGCCAAAGAAAGAAGATGGCTCACCCAGTTTTAAACTGGAGTTACTCACCCAAGCGAATGGCTTAAGTCATGAAAAAGCCCATGATGCCATGTCTGATGTTTACGCCACCATTGCAATGGCGAAACTGATAAAGCAGAAACAACCTAAACTGTACCAGTATTATTTTAATTTAAGACGTAAACAAGCGGTTGCTGACCACGTTGATGTATTAAAAATGCAACCTTTGGTTCATGTCAGCTCGAAAATTAGTGCGCTTCAAGGCTGTACTACGTTGATTGCACCCGTGGCGTATCATCCAACCAATAAAAATTCAGTGATCTGCATTAATTTGGCCATGGACATCTCACCTTTGATAGAGTTGTCCGCGCAAGAAATTAACCATCGTATGTACACTCCTCGTCAAGAATTATCAGAAAATGAGCTGCCAATACCGCTCAAGCAAATTCAGTTTAACAAATGCCCTTTTGTTGGTTCGCCAAAATTACTGGATGACGAGGTCGCGGAGAAATTACAGTTTGATAAAGCATTTGCACGTGAGCAATATAAACGCTTAAAAAACCATCCCGAATTACGTGAAAAGCTTAACCAAGTATTTGAACTTGAATCAAATCGCAAACCGATTACCGATCCTGATTTAATGCTTTATAGCGGTGGATTTTTTAGCCATGCAGATAAATCTAAAATTGACATTATTTGTCATACCGAACCTCGTAACCTAGCGGCGTTGGCATTGCAGTTTGATGATCCTCGTATCGATGAAATGTTGTTTCGTTTCCGGGCCCGTAACTACCCAGGAACATTAACAGACAGTGAAGCTCGTAAATGGCGAGATTTCTGTCAACAACGCTTATCTGATGCCGATTATGTGATTAAACTCGAGAACCTGGTCGAAGAAACCAGCGAGAATGAACACAAACAAAAGCTATTAAAAGCCCTATATCAATATTTACAATCATTATAGTGAATTTTCACTTTGCTCAATTTATTTCATTTAAGGATTAAGGGAATGCAAAATCGTTTTTTAAACAGCATTACTCAACTAGACAAGCCTTTGGCTACAGCACTTGTGCCATTATTACATGACCAATTTTGTGGTCATATTGATGCCAGCCAATTTGCAGGCCTTGTCAAGGCAAGCGGTAAACCAGAACAGCAAGTGCTCATGGACTTATTGCCCATTGCAGCAGCACTTGCAAACCCACCAATAAGCGAGTTTTACGTCGGCGCCATTGCAAAAGGAGCCAGTGGTGACTTGTACATGGGCGCCAATTTAGAATTACCCGGTGAAGCGTTATTCCACAGTGTACATGCAGAACAAAGTGCCATCAGTCATGCGTGGTTAAGTGGTGAAACAGAAGTTGTTGATATTATTGTTAATTTCAGCCCCTGTGGCCATTGCCGTCAATTTATGAACGAACTGGTCAATGGCAGTAAGATTAACATTCACCTACCAGAGCAAGAAACCCAAACGTTAGCCCATTATTTACCCTATGCTTTTGGACCGGCAGACTTAGATGTCACCATGCCACTATTAAGTAAACGTGAGCTAGAATTTAATTGTGATTCAGATGACCCAATGATCATCGAAGCCATTGACCAAATGGGGCTAAGTTATGCGCCATACACCAATAGCAATGCAGCTGTTGTGTTAGAAACCAACGATGGCGCCACTTTCTGCGGCCGCTATGCTGAAAGTGCGGCATTTAATCCATCAATGCAACCGATGCAAATGGCTTTATCCAATCTAATTCGCAACAATCGTCAATACAGTGAAATAAAGCGGGCAGTATTAGTGGAATCATCTGTAGGAAAGATTACCTTAGTCGGTGCCGCAATGGATGCCCTGCATGCCATTGCCCCAATTGAACTTCAACACATGGTTGTAGAACCTTTGCTGAAATAAATAACATCATATTGGTTATCTTAAAACGGTAATGACGATGTTTTGACAAAAAAAGGCGCTAATCAGCGCCTTTTTTATTAGGATTAACACTAGATTACACCTAGATTAATAATGTAATAGATTTTAACAAATTGATGTTAATACCATGCTAAGCTAATCAATTTGTGGGTATAACATTTAATAAGTCACTCTTTGTTAGTCACTCTTTGTTAGTCACTAATTATTAGTCACTTACTGATGAATTGAATTGTTTACCCCCCATATGTTTTCATCTTAAGTTGCACTTGATAAACAATGTTTAATACCACTTACAAAGTGTTTGTCAGAAGCTAAGATAATGAATAGCATTGTTGTAATGAGTGATGTTATGAACCTCATACAACCAAATTATTATAACGAGCACCTTGTTACCATTGAACAAGCAAACGTAAAGCGAGTTACTATTGCGCATATCTAGCCTTAACAAGATCTTACTCTTTATCCTGTTTTGCACAGTCGCTTTAGTGTGGGCCATCATCGAAAATGCCAAGCCTCTTGCGGTCAAAATACTGAATAACTTATTGGCTGATAACCATATCGAAGTCCTTAACTTTGATGCGGAATATGTCTCATTCAATCATCTTTATATTCCTAGACTGGTATTGAAAATTGAAGACAGTCATATCGCGATTCAAGAGTTTAACCTTGAACTGCGAGACAGCCTGCAAATCCTTAAAAACCAACAAATCAGCGCTGACGATATTGTAAGTATCAAAACACAAAGTGTTTATGTTGATTTGGGTGACAGTTTTTTCATTCGTCAATCACAACAAACTGAAGAATCACCGGCTGCAATGCAACTCAACCTGGCTAAATTGCCGATGATTGAGTTAGGTGAAATTAACATTAAGCTTCCTGTGCTGGATAAAAATACCCCACAGCAACACACTTTAAAAATGGACCAGCTCACATTGACCCAAAAAGGTCAGCTAAATACTTTGTGGCGTTTTAATGACTTCCCGCTATTTAGTCTCAATGCCACCTTAGACAAACGTGTATGGCAATTTACCACCCTGGTTGATTTAGGCTTAAGCTATCAGGGGCTTGAGTCGTTAGAGCAATATTTAAGCTTATTAACCAGCAAAGCGCACTCACAACAAGCGCAAACCAATAATATGCTTCATGGTTTACACAAACAGTTGTCACAAATACTGCAACCCATTCGTCAGCAGCAAGTGACCATTGACGGCCTGTGGACTGCCAAGAGTAAAATAGATTTAATCAGCGGCGAGATGAGCAGTCAACAATCGATAGACGAGTTCTCCCTGCACTCTCCACTGTGGCCCAGTGTCTATTTTGCGCCGCAGCAACCGGTTAACGTCGTGCTTAATGTGGGTAACTACCCAATAACGGCATCATTAGACGACAACAAAACCACTGACACATTCGCGATAAAAATCGACATTGCCCCAATAAACTATCAACTGTCACCCTCTGAGCACGACAGAAACCAGTTAATTGCATTATTAGCCGATGATCATGCTAGTCAAATAGTTCACATCATTGAACAATTAACCCCTAAATCGGCTTCCCAGCCAGCCCACATTAATGTGCAGATGGCCTATCCTATTGAAGTTGTTCTTCCTCTGCAAAATGATGTGTTACCGCTGCAGATGTCAATCCCTGATCTGGCGGTCAGCATTGAAGGGTTATTGCTACAAAGCAAGCTGAAACTGGCACATACTATATTCAACAGCCATCAACAATTTCGCAGTGATGTCGACTGGGATCTAACCTTAGCGACGAGTAAAACGGCCAACAACAAGAGCGAACAACAACTAGTACAAAAATCTACCACCGACAAGGCTACGGTCATAAAACCAGTAACCGCCAGCGTAAATAAAAATGCATCCATACTAGTTGCCACGCCTGAGCCAAGTGCTATAGATATTAAAGCCTTATTCCCTGAGCTCCCCTTAGATCAGCTTTCGTTGTCAGATGCAAAAGTGCATTTAGTCGGTCAAATATCACAGCAACAACATCAATTAACACTGTCATTACACCCGAGCTCCAGCCTAGCCGTCAACCACACAAGCTTCTCGCGAAGCATATCCAGTGATAATGAACAACACACCAAACAGACCAAAAACACCTCGACACAATTGGGTTCATTCGGGTTTACTCTCAACGACACTTCGACCATGACATTCAAACAACCTAATACTCAAATCAACCTATCACCGTTTACCGTGCAAATTAGCCAACTTATCGCCCAACAAGCAATCCATTCGGACAAAAGTAAACTATCGACCACACAGGCCTCGGTGAGTAAAGCCGATATTAGTATCAACCAAGGTTTATCCCTAGCGTTAAATCAACATGATGCCATCGAAAAGTCGCTAGCACATTGGCTACAAATCCCGGCGACTAATGACATAAGCTGGCGCATCAATAAGCTCGACATAACAAAACAACTGGGCAAAAATCGCCGCCAACCTCTGCTTGCGCTGGATAAGCTTAACGTCACTCAGCAGCTTACCTTGTCCAAAGGATTACTGGTGGGTAGTGAGCAATGGCAACTCGATACACTTAACTTAAGCAGTTATCACTTACTCAAATTTGCCGATAAAAAAAGTCCATTATCATTAGCGGGTCAATGGACGTTTGATACCGACATTGAAGCAGCAATGAAGACATTACAAAAAGTCCAACCGTTACCCAGTGATTTGTCTATTCAAGGCCACAGTAAACTTGTAGCAGGCTTTGCATTAAGTGAAATAGACAACACCAGTCAGTTTGAAATGAAAATTCAACAGCAGTTATCATCCTTGTCAGGTCAATGGCAAGATAAATCATTTACCGGTGGAGACGTGTTTGCCCAATGCCAATATAACTGGCAACAAACTCACGATGGTCCTAATACTCCTGCTGCTGAAAAACACTTTGCCCACAGTCAATTAGTCTGCCCACAAACCGCAATCAGTTTACAGCAAGCTAAGCTTGGGTTATCGCTAACAAACTTGAATCTAAATGCCGATATCGAACTCAATAAAGATGGCAACAAAACGCCGACCAACTGGTTACAGCAAGTCACAGGGTTAAGCGAAACCAACATCAATCTTACCGCCAGCGGTGACATGCTTGATGGACGCTTTTTATTACCTGAGTTTGTGCTAAAACTACATGATAAATCTTATGGATACTTGTTATTACAAGGGCTCAGTTTAGAGACGTTTTTACAAGAGCAACCGCAAGTGGGTGTTAAAGCCAATGGCTTATTTGATGGCGTATTACCTGCTGAGCTCGTTGACGGTAAAGTGACTATCGAAGGCGGGAAACTCGCCGCACGAGCACCTGGCGGATTAATTGAAGTTGCCGGAAATCCTGCAATGGATCAGCTAGAATTATCTCAACCTTATCTTGGATTAGTCTTTACCGCACTTGAGCATCTTAACTACAGTGAATTGGCGAGTACATTTGATATGACGCCAAGCGGAGAAGCGGTAATAAATATTGGTGTAAAAGGTAATAGCCGTGGAATTGAGCGCCCTGTTCATCTCAATTACACTCACCAAGAAAACTTAATTCAATTATACAAAAGTACCCAGATCAGCAATCAACTCCAAAACAAAATTGAAACAAAAGTCCAATAGCAGCATAAAAAGGATAGTCCACGTGAAATATTCATCGATATATTTAGTTAGTCTTAGCACCATAATGGCATCGTTATGGCTCTCAGCCTGTACGCCCACGGTAAAGATAGAACCACCCGATAAGCCTATTGTAATTAATTTAAATGTTAAAATTGAGCATGAAATTAAAATTAAAGTGGAAAAAGAGCTTAATAATCTACTTGAAAATGATGAGTTATTTTAAGCTGAGGTGATCAACATGAAATCGACATTCACTCTAGCAACTGCAATATGCTTAACCAGTCTATTATGGTGTGCCACCGCGTGGGCAATGACATTGCAAGAGGCCAAAACGGCCAGAATAGTGGGTGAGCAACCCAATGGTTATTTAGGCGTTGTCATTGAATCACCCGAAACGCAACAGCTAGTACTCACCATTAATGCCAAACGCAAACACTATTATCAAATCATCGCTAATCGCCATAATATTAGCCTTGATAAAGTCGCGACACTCGCGGCACAAAAAGCCATTGAAGCAGCCGAACCTGGGCATATGATCCAAACACCACAAGGGCTGTGGCTAAAAAAATAACCACGCGAGTTACCTCAACGTGGTTATGTCTTTTTACAAAAAATAAGCGGATTACATGGTCGCCATGGTCCAATAATCTAAGCGTTTTTGTGGGTTGGTTACAATCGATTTACAGCTATCTTTGTATTTTGACATCAATGCGCCTAAATTATTCGACCCAGCTAATTTATCAATTTGCTGTTGTTTAGCTTCGCTAACATCTGTTTCAACTTTTGCGGGTGCACGATACTTGCCCGCTATAGCGACAGCATCAATTGCAGATATTTTTAAACGATCTCCCACCGCTTTCATTTGTGGAGCGTTCATCGCACCAATCGCTTCTGAACTTATTTGATAATAAGCAGCACATTCTATTAACTCATCAGTAAATGCTTTTTCTGCAGCATCTTCTGCATATGCAGACATACTCACACACATAGCCGAAGCAGTAAAAATCCACATAGCAGATTTGTTCATGGTTGTTTCCCTTCATTTTTAGAAATTTGTAGATAATGTTAACGATTGATAATGCGCTAAACGAGAGCTTAAAAACTGTTCAACTTGAGGCCATTCCGTTTCAATAATCGAAAACACGACCGTGTCGCGAATGGTACCATCTGCTTGAATTTTATGATTTCGTAATATGCCATCTTGCTTGGCGCCCATCCGCGAAATAGCATTTCGAGAGGCATGATTATGCCAGTGAGTCCTAAATTCAACCGCAATGGCATCTAAGGTATTAAATGCATAACGCAGTAACAATAACTTGGATTCTGTATTAATAGCACTTCGTTGATAGGATTTAGCGTACCAAGTGTAGCCAATTTCAAGCCTACGATGGGGTTGTTCCCAATGACAAATACGAGTACTACCAATGATATTGCCTGATATTTTATCACGCACCGCAAACGCGACCGCTTCACCTCTTTTTTCACAGGCTAGAGCATACTCGACATACGCTTTCATACCCTCGAAATTGGGGATTTGTGTATACCATAATTTCCACAACTCACCATCGTTAGCCGCCAGAATTAAGCCTGGAACATGCTCTAAAGATAATGGCTCTAAGATGACATGTTCACCCATCAAGCAATCTTGCCTATTAATCCAGCTCAAATTAACGCTCCTTTCGTTAAAAGGTTACATTACCTTAACTGCATATAGATTTACAGTCAGTACCAACAATGTTTATATCCATCCCCAAAAAACATTGTTTTGGGTTTGTTGCTAAAATGCGAGCTAAAAGCGCTTGCTAAATGCGGCGTTCATCACAATAGAGTGATTAAAAACCGTGATTGGCGTTACTCACCCTAAACCATCCGGCAATACTATTACGGGTTTTCATTGTTGGCCTGACTTCATGGGGGAAGCGTTCACTTAAAAACAGTACCAAGGTACCAATATTCGGATTAACGACTTCTAGTGGTAAATCAGACTCATCATAAAGAATCAATTCACCGCCGTCGTTTTCTTGCCAATCAGGGTTTAAGAAAAATACTGTCGATAAAATACGATTTTGGCTGCCATGAAGTGAATCAAGGTGTTTTTTATAAAACGCACCCGGCTCATACACGGCATAGTGACTTTCAAAATCAAATAGTCCCATAAACAAACGTCGATTTAGGCCATCTTTCAATTGGTTCATAACCAATATATATTCTCGGTCAATATGATCTTGATTGTCCAGCCAGCTAATTTTATCGCAACGAACTTCAGTATTGATTTGCTGTTCTATACCTCGACCGATAGCCGCTTTTTTAAATTCAATATTTTGCTCAGCTTGCATTTTTTCAAGCAAGGCTAAACTTACATAATCAGGAATGATATCTGATAAAAGGATATACCCTTTATCGACTAACGCATCGGCGATCACATCCAGCATTGCTTCACTTATTTGCGAAACCATACATGCCACATCCAATAGAAAGACTACGCTTTTTACTTTACTCAAGGGCCCATAAATAAAATTAAGGCCATTATTTTCGAGGGGGCGTCATTACAAAGTATGATTACCATACCCTAGTTATTTTGGCGATGTTATAGAACAACATCGTCGTCGACACTATTTGTAAACATAAATAATTTGTAAAAAATTAAACAAAAAACCACAAGAGTATTTAACCCAAAAGGATAAATTTAATTGTGTGTCAATACGATCTCCGTTGATTCATCAGTATGACCACTATCGAGCTTTTGTGCTTCATTAGCCGCAATATGGCTTTGATGCATCTTCAATGCAAGATATAAATCAGACCGAATAGTGATCCCCTCATCCCCTGACACCATCTCTGTTTGTTCAAACCAACTCAATAATTGCCTTTTACGCCCAGCCAACACTAAACTAACCCCGCGCTTTTTGAGCAACACGTCAATATCGGATAACATTGCCATCACACTCAAATCTAAATGTGTAAAGCAAGGTACAGCATCGATAATCACGCAATCGACCGTTTCAAGCTGATTTTGTCGTGCAAAACGCTCCAATAAGCGACGCTTAAAATAAGTAGCATTAAAATAGGTTAGTGGAGAATTAAATCGATAAATAAATATCCCGGGGATGGGAGCCGCTTTATCACTGCTGTCTAGGCTACGGATAATGCCTTTAGAATCAAGTCCAAGCACTTGGTCTGTAGGCCGCATTACCGTGCGAAGGAACTGAAACAAGCCTAATAAAACCGCCAGAGTAATCCCAGGGATAACCCCAATAAAAAGTACCGCAAGGAAAGTCGTTAAGGCTAAATAAAATGCTTGGCGATCGCGTAAACGTAAACCCCAAATAGCGTTTAGATCAATGAGGTGTACTGACGCAATCACTAACACCACCCCCAATGCTGCGCTGGGAATAAATTCTAATGGCGCCGTTAAAAACACTGCAACAATGGCAATCAATACTGCGGCAATCACGGACACTAATTGGGTTTTACCGCCATTGGCATCGTTTACTGCGGTGCGGGAATCTGCACCACTCACGGCAAATCCTTGCGATAAAGCGGAAGCAAGATTGGCTAACCCTAGTGCTTTAAACTCTTTGTCAGCATCAATGTCGTAACCGTTTTTGGCCGCAAAACTGCGGGCTGTCAGCATCATACTCACAAAACTGACCATAGCTAAATTGAGTGCCGGCATAACTAACTCACGCACAATACCGAGATTAAATACTGGAGCTTGAAATGATGGCAAGCCTCCAGCCACGCTACCAATCACCGCAACATCATAATCGGTTAAATGAAAAAGCCACACCAATCCACCGCTCACAGCAATAGCAAACATTGATGCTGGCCATGTTGGTTTTAAGCGTTTCATCAAAAAATAAACTATCACAGTGAGAATGGCCATCAATAACGTCGGAACATGAGTTTGTGATAAATAACTCGGCGCACCGCCTAAACGCTCAAGTAAGTATTTTTCATCAAAGGTAAAGCCGAATATTTTTGAAAATTGCCCAACAATAATGGTAATCGCGACACCGTTTAGTAACCCCATTAATATCGGTTTTGACAAAAAGTCCGCTAGCACACCTAATTTAAACCGACTCGCAATCAAGCACCAAAACCCCGTCATCACGGTCATGGTCATGACTAATTGCCAATGCTTAAGACTATCCCCAGCCGCAAGAGGTGTGACAACAGCAGCAATAACCGCACATGTTGCGGCGTCAGGCCCAACGATAAGTTGTCTTGATGTGCCAAATAAGGCATAAATTAGCATAGGTAACACACATGAATACAAACCTACCGCAGCATTGACGCCCGTCAACTGCGCATATGCAATTGCCACGGGCAAAGCGACGGCGGCAACAGATAAGCCTGCGCGAACATCATCTTTAAGCCAGCTTCGCTCGTAACGAGAAAAAGTCTCTAAACCAGGCATAAATCCATATAACCGACTCAGTAGCACAGTAACCTCAATAAAAATAATGTAGGCATTTATCATAGTTTTATTTCAAATTAATTACGACATATTCACGAGTGATAAATAAATATTTTGTAAACTAAAAAACGCCAAGCGAATTAGGCTTGGCATTATGTACAACAAGTTAGTCAGTAAACTAAAATTCGGTTACTCACCAAAGTGAGTGATTGGACCCATTAGAGTGGCGGGGTAATGACCTAAATACTGCCCCTATGTATTCAAAAAAATTCCCTATTTGACTCTAATGCAAACACCATCCACCTATATTATTCATTACAAAATCAGCCTCAGTAAATGCCTAATAGCATGGTAGACTAATGTTGATTTAGCATTATCTGCAGCAACACCTAAAGTACACGAGGTTCACGTGGTATCGCCATCAAAGTTTAATTCATCTCCTGTATCAGCGGGTATCCCCCATTTAGCGATGCTAATCCCCATGCTTGCCGCCATTGTCGCCATTACACCTCTCGCTATCGACATGTACTTACCGGCAATGTCCACATTGGCATTAGGGTTTGATACCGACATCACCACGGTGCAACAATCACTCAGTATTTATTTGGCGGGCTATGCATTGGGCATGCTGATTTTTGGTCCACTGGCCGATAAAATTGGTCGTCGACCACTGGTTATTTTTGGGTTGTTAGGCTTCACATTGATAAGTTTGTTAATTGCACTGAGTACCAGTATTGAACAGTTTTTGATGCTGCGCTTTGCCCAAGCATTCATTGGCGCGGCGGCCACGGTTGTGGTTCCGGGCTATATTAAAGAAATTTATGGCGACAATACGGCCAAAGGTATGTCGTATGTCAGCCTCATCATGATGTTGGCACCATTACTCGCCCCGACGATGGGCAGTTTGATTATGGAACTCGGCGATTGGCACCTGATCTTTTTAAGTCAAAGTTGCTATGCCATTACGCTACTGGCTTTAGTGTTATTTAAACTTAAAATGCCCAGCGATAAGGACTTAGGCGGGCGCAGTCAAAAATCATTTTTACGCGCCTACTACACCGTATTTTCCCGTAGTGGGGTCAAACTGAATTTATCTAGCGGCGTATTAACCTCATTTGCCTTCTTTTGCTATTTAACCGCTTCGCCATTTATTTACATGGAAGTGTTTCATTTAGATAAATCGTTATTTGCTATTTTATTTAGCACCAATGTGGGCGCCTTGATGCTGGCTAACATTGTTAATTCCAGAATTGTGACTCGGTTCGGGTCAAAACGCATGTTGCATGTAGCCACCTTTTTTTGCTCCATTGCCGCAACAGGCTTGTTAGCGGTTAATTTACTGGAGTTAAGTTATCACTTTACCGTGCTGATGCTAATCCCATTAATGGGCTCCCTAGGTGTAATGTCGGTCAATGCTGACGCCATCGTATTAATGAAATTCAAGCAAGAAACTGGCACAGCAACAGCCGTTATCGGTACCCTCAGATTTGGTTTTGGTGCTGTCGCGGGGCCATTACTGGCGTATTTTTATGACGGTAGCGCAGTGCCTTTTTCGGCGTTGATGCTTAGTGCAGTATTATTAGTTGGGGTGTGCCAGTTTTTTCAAAGTACCTTACCGAAAAATGATGCCGGCTAACTAACACTGCGGTAAACAAGGATAAGGCCATTAATATCGATGGTCTTGTCCTTATGTGAACGCCAAAATATTGAACCCTACCCTTCACTTAAATCAGTCCCATGAATAGCTTATCTAACGCTACAAATCACTTATCAGAACGACTTACTAATACGGAAAATCTACCCGTTACTCTGTGGCCTTTTTGTTTAGCACATATTAGTGAATAAATAACAAACGAAATCGCTGAACTAATCAAGCTGGTAATAAAAAAGCCTACAAACATGTAACCCATTATCCAGGTGTCTAATGTTGATCCGTCAATACCCGGCTCTGCGCCAATTATAACCACGGCTCGAAGTAAAATCGTTATCACAATAGCAAAGGTAAAACTAATCAATGCGGCTATTTTCATGTAAGAATTGAAACTCAATTGAACTCGAGCTTCATATCCATAAACTTGATTAAATTTCTGCGATTCCATGTCCGCCCTCTTAGTAACATTGCCACCCCCCCCCTTTCACAGCAGTTCAGAGGCAGAGTTCATTAACCGACCTCACCCTACATTTGCAGTTTATCTAGTCTGAAACCGTTAGATTTTGATTATAGGTCTTATGGCGCCTTGCGATTACTTGTACATCTTATATACCGCCCCCAAATAAGTTCATAAACATGAAACTATTTCAAGCTTGAAAAATAATTAACTAAAGTAGTTGCAGTAAAAATAAATTTACATAAGATGGAAGGAAGAGCTAAGTCAGTCTCTGATGGACAAGTTGTTGAATTTAACTGCTGTTAATTCAATCCTCGAGTTTGAATTACCCTTCAAACTTATTTATTCAAACGATTACCGTCGTTGTATACAAGATACTGTTTACCATACGGTAACTTAACAAGGATTTATTTCATGGAAAAGCTTTCTGGCGCGAATATGATCGTGCGCTCATTAATTGATGAAGGTGTCAGCCATATCTTCGGTTATCCCGGCGGTTCAGTATTAGACATCTACGATTCTCTGCATACAACATCTGGTATAGAACACATCTTAGTTCGTCATGAACAAGCTGCGGTGCATATGGCTGATGGCTATGCACGAGCCACGGGTAAAGTGGGCGTAGTGTTAGTGACTTCCGGTCCTGGTGCAACCAATGCCATCACAGGTATTGCCACCGCTTACATGGACTCCATTCCATTAGTGGTGTTGTCTGGTCAAGTGCCAAGTAATTTAATTGGTAATGACGCCTTCCAAGAATGCGACATGATTGGTATTTCACGCCCTATCGTAAAGCACAGTTTTTTAATAACCGATGCTAAAGACATTCCAGAAACGGTCAAAAAAGCCTTTTTCATTGCCGCGACAGGTCGTCCCGGACCAGTCGTTATTGACTTGCCAAAAGACTGCTTAAGCCCAGATATACTGCATGAATATGTTTACCCAGACAGCGTTAAAATGCGCTCGTACAATCCAACGACAGCAGGTCATAAAGGCCAAATTCGTCGAGGCTTGCAAGCTCTACTGGCCGCTAAAAAGCCGGTGTTATATGTCGGTGGTGGCGCGGTTATCTCAGGTTGTGATGCACAACTCCTTGCCCTTGCGGAACGCTTGAACATTCCCGTAGTCAGCACCCTAATGGGATTAGGCGCCTTTCCTGGCACCCATAAGCAGAGTTTAGGCATGCTAGGAATGCATGGTTTATATGAAGCCAATATGGCGATGCACAACACCGATTTAATTTTTGGTATTGGGGTCCGTTTCGATGACCGCACCACCAACAATGTTGAAAAATATTGCCCCAATGCAACCATTTTACACATCGATATTGATCCATCGTCTATTTCTAAAACCGTCAGAGTCGATATTCCAATTGTTGGCTCTGCCGATAATATTCTAGATGGTATGTTAGATCTACTTGATGAGTCTAAAGCCACTAATGATGTTGCCGCTATTACCGCATGGTGGGGCGATATCGAAATTTGGCGCTCACGTAAGAGTTTAGAGTTCGATCGTACAACCGATAGGATCAAGCCACAGCAAGTTATTGAAACATTGTACAAACTCACTAATGGTGACGCTTATGTGGCGTCTGATGTAGGTCAACATCAAATGTTTGCCGCCTTGTATTATCCTTTTGATAAACCCCGCCGTTGGATTAACTCAGGTGGATTAGGCACCATGGGCTTTGGTTTACCTGCGGCGATGGGCGTTAAGATGGCCTTCCCAGAGGCAACCGTAGTGTGTGTCACCGGTGATGGCTCTATCCAAATGAATATTCAGGAGCTTTCAACGGCACTACAATATGATACTCCTGTTAAAATCATCAACTTAAATAACCGTTTCCTTGGTATGGTAAAACAATGGCAAGACATGATTTACTCTGGTCGTCATTCCCATTCTTATATGGATTCTGTGCCTAATTTTGCCAAAATTGCAGAAGCCTATGGTCATGTTGGTATGAACATTAATCATCCAGATGAACTTGAGTCTAAGCTGGCTGAAGCGTTAGCGATGAAGGACAAATTAGTGTTTGTTGATATCAGCGTAGACGAGACCGAACACGTCTACCCTATGCTCATTCGCGGCGGTGCGATGAGCGACATGTGGCTAAGCAAAACGGAGAAAAGCTAATGCGTCGTATTATTTCTGTATTACTTGAAAACCAACCGGGCGCATTGTCACGAGTGGTGGGGTTATTTTCTCAGCGCGGTTACAACATTGAAAGCTTAACCGTTGCGCCCACTGAAGATATTACCTTGTCACGCTTAAATATTACCGTGATTGCCGATGCAAATATTCTTGAGCAAATTGAAAAACAATTGCATAAGCTTATCGATATTTTAAAAGTGGCTAACATTACTGAGTCGCCCCACATCGAACGTGAAATTGCCTTAGTTAAAGTTAAAGCTCAAGGCGATCAACGTGAAGAAGTTAAACGCACGGCGGATATTTTTCGCGGTCAAATCGTCGATGTCACCGCCAATATTTATACTATTCAAATGGTCGGAACCAGCGATAAAATTGATGCCTTTATCCATGCGATCACCGATATGACCAAGGTGATTGAAATATCACGTTCAGGTGTGGTCGGTTTAGCCCGGGGGGAAAAATCAATGAAAGCTTAATGGCAGCTTGGCTAATAGAAAAGCAGAGTCCTTTTGGGCGCTGCTTTTTTATTGACGATAAAGCGAAGTTACCGATAATATTTCACTGACTTCGCTTTAATTTGTACATTAACCTTCAATCAAACATTTGGCTTCAACGCTAAAGACTTTCATGCCTCTGAACGTCCAAAACCGTCAAACTTTCCAGTCTCCACTATCAGCAAGTCATTAACCGCATTATCGTTAGCTGTATAACGGTTTTGCCTCCAAGGGTTTAGCTTCAACAATATATCGATATTCAGCATTACCGCTGAGTTGATCAAATGGATAACAGGTTATCAAGGTTAAGTGACTATCTGGCGTGGGGGCAAGCACCTCAATGTCGGTTTCATGTACTACTTGTGTCGCGGTTATTTGATATAACACCCGTTCGCCAGCAGTACTATAAAGCTCAATAATATCGCCTACTTTAACGTATTGTAAACGCATAAAATGGCTGTCACGATGGCCCGCAATGATCATATGTCCCTGATCCCCCAACGCCGCGCCGCCTAACATCAACCCAGGACCAAAGGCTAAATTGCGCCCAGATGCCCCCGCTAACACATATAAGTCACTCCCCAATGGTTGTAAACCATCGGTTTGTTGTTGCAACACGCGCATTTTAGCCACCGGGTGGGTGTCAGCCCAAGACCAAGGTTTATGCGGTTGATTATCCACCAAGGTTTTTTCAAATGCTCGCTCAATCAAAAATTGGGCAAAATGGGCCTTAGCTTGCATATAACCTCCCTGTATCAATAGTCCACAACCCAACACACTTGTCAGCACAATAACAATCCAGTGCTTGGCCGGTGATATTGTTCGCTGCATATTCTACCTCCAACTTACTCATTTGATTCAATCACTAACAATTGGCCCGGTAAGCATTGTCTTAACCATAAATAGTGCAGTAATCCTAAGCTCAGCAGGCTAAAACCAATTAATAACCATAACCGACTGCTGGTCCCCGTTTGTGGCAACACTTGCGAAGAAGACGGTGCAGCTTGTAAACCATGGGGCATATGAGGCTGCAATTTGACATCAATGGGGCTATCAATCAATGGATTCACCGGAGTGACATCCACTGCGACTAAACTCGTTTGGCTGGTCACTAAGTGATACAAGATCCCTAATGCTTCCACTTGTTTATTGACGCGGTCGCGGCTGGCATTGTCTTTATAAAGCTCAAGTGATGTTATTTGCGCATTTGCCCATAACAAATCAATGCCCTTAGCAGCTTGGTTATCTTCAAAATCAAGCTGTTGCTGCCAATACTGGCCATTAATATTGCCCGACACTATGATGGGTTGCTGCTGATGTGATGCTGATTTAATGCTTACCCAAAGCGGTTCGTTTTGATATAAATCGCTAATCGTCGTCGGCCAATAATCTGGCACGCTGCCATCAAGGTAGTGCAAGCCAATATTGGTCAACACCGGCTGCTCAATTTTATTCAGCAATTGCTCAATTTTTTGCTGCACTTCTGACTCATCACCAATGTAGGTAAATGTGCCACGTCCCATAGTCGCGGCTCGGCGCATAAAATCTGAATTTGGCGCCGAGCCAATACCCACCGTGAATAAGCGGCTGTCACCCAATTGATCGTTAATAAGCTGATACAACTCATGTTCGTTGCCAACAGCACCGTCGGTCATAAAAATCACTTGGCGCAACATATCACTGCGTATATCGGTTTGATTAGAATCTTGCTGCACACTATCCACCAGCGCGGTTTGAAGTGCACTGCGCATTTCGGTGCCACCATCAGCCTCTAATGCATAAATAAACCGCTTGGCTCGATCAATATTACGACTATTGGCTGGCAATGGTGTCGCTGACAACATGCTCACGTCACTATTAAATTCGATAATATTAAAGGTGTCGATATCACGCAGCCCCGCAAGCGCAAATGGCAACGCTTGTTTGGCTTGAGTGATTGACTGACCTAACATTGAACCTGAGGTATCGATCACCAAAATCAGTTCTCGAGCAATAAGATGTTGCTCACTGACCTCGACACTGGGCGGCATTAACATCACCAGCGAGTACAAACTGTTGTCGACGGGATGGGATTGTCCTTGCAATGGATCGGTGCCATTAACCTTGTTGATTTCAAAATAGCTTTTAACACCGGCTTCATCATGGGTTTTACCGGTTTGATAAAAGGTTGCCGCTTGCGGTAATGCGCCAACATTGGCTTGCCATTGCAACACAAAATCGCGGTCGGCAATTTGCTTACCAGCAAAACTCACACTGTATAGATGACCCTTGTTAGATTGTTTAATCGGATGATACAGACTGCTAAGGGATGTCAATTCAAAACCAGCATCAATGCTCACTTGCATATTGACCTGCGTATCGATCTGCGTGTTGGCCATTAATTCAGGCTGAGCTAGCAGCTCTGCACCATGATTATCTTGCGGGTTATAACGCGGGGTAATCGCTAATGGGAAACGTAAACTAAACACTCCATCGCTATATTCAACCTTTTGCTGATAACTGATCTCAACCACTAATTGTCCGTGCGGCGCTAAGTTAGCCACCTCTGATATAAACAAGTTACGTCGCTGTTGCTGTAACAAGCTAGCCTGTTTGCCTTGCTTTTTGGCGGTTTCAAAAGTGTGTAACGCTTGTTTTTTAGGTTGGATTTGTCCGCTAATGACTTTGTCACCGATGCGTAACGCCATGCTATCGACTGCTGCCGTTTCAGGTAACGGAAATAAATAGCGCCCATTAACCCATAGATCCGAGTCATTAAAAAAAACTTGTTTAACCGTGACTCGATTAAGTAAGCCCGATACTTTCATACTGACTTGCGTGTCCAAAGCCAAGGCTTGTATCACCTGGCCTTGTTGAAAATACACTAAGCTGCCTTGGGTGATATCGTCATCTTGATATCCTGCCGGTGATGCATGCACAGTTGTAAAACTGGCATTAACAACAATAAATAGACATAAGTACAGCAACTTACCGACATGATGTACTGACAAACGTGTTACAAAAAAAAACGGCTGCATAGCGGATCCTTACCCATAGGCTGCAACACCATTGTTTGCGCCTATGGGTCATATTCAAAACAACAAAGAAAATTGACTGGGTATTTAACTCGTGGTGAGTTTAATTTGCGGCTAATTCAGCACCCGGCGCCATTAACTTGATCGTGACGCGACGATCAAAAAAGTCATTTTCAAAATTTTGTTGTTGGTGCATTGGCAAACTAGCACCATAAGCTTGTCCGTGCAGACGTTGCCGTTCAATGCCCTGTGCAACCAAATATTGAGTTACTTCAGCCAAACGCTGTTCAGACAAAGCTTGGTTAAAATCATTATCGCCACGGCGGTCGGCATAACCGGTTAAATCAATGGTCAGTTCTGGTGACAAGTTCATCATGTAAGCCACATTATCTAACTGCTGCTCGAATAACGGTTCAATATGGCTCGATCCTGTCTTAAACTGCACATGCATCCCAATAGTTAACTCATTAAGTGTTCGTTGTTGATTGGCTTTTTGTTCTGCTAAGCTCGACTGTAATTGGTAGTATTTATCTGACACCTGCTCCAATGTTTGCTGTTTAGTGTTGAGTGCTATTAATTGCTCGTTGGTTTGAGCCAACTGTTGATTTTTCGCCACTAACTGTTGTTTTTGTTGGGCTAATTCGGCATCGTCTCCAACCGTTTTACCAATAAATGTGCCAGTTAATGCACCAATAAAGGCACCTACAGGGCCGCCAATCACAGCACCCAGTACAATCCCAGAACTTAACCCCACCAGTTCTTCAGTGTGTTCACGTTCAGCAGAAATGTCAGCGTCATTCGCCCAGCTCATATTTGAAACCATCATAGTGCTGATCATTGTTGCGGCAATAAGTTGCTTTTTCATAAAGAATCCCTTTTAGCGGTAGTTTAAAAATGAATGTCATCATCAATACATGAGTTAATGTGTGGCTGATTAACTCTATGTCGCTATTAAACACCCCATACATGGCTTTATTTGGGTTCAAAAATGGCAATGTGGCGATCAAATGTGGCAACAATATGGCAATTGCCGCTGACGGCTTTTTTGGTCGATAAAATCCTGTATAGTCAGCACTGTATCCATTTACCAGCTTATTGATTGAAATCAACTCATGAAACGAATTGCCATTGTTGAAGACGAAACCGCTATCCGCGAAAATTACAAAGATGTCCTGCAACTGCAAGGGTATAGCGTGCAAGCCTATGCAAATCGGCCAGCAGCCATGCTCGCCTTTAATGCACGTTTACCAGACTTAGCCATTATTGATATTGGTTTAGAGCATGAAATTGACGGCGGTTTTACCCTATGCCAAGCATTACGCGCGATGTCGAGCAGCTTACCGATTATCTTTTTAACCGCTAGAGACAGTGACTTTGACACCGTTTGCGGCCTACGTTTAGGCGCCGACGACTACTTATCAAAAGAGGTCAGCTTCCCTCATTTAATGGCCCGTATTGCAGCCCTATTTCGCCGTTCTGAATTGATCGGTTCAAGCCTAGTTGAAGACAACTTACTCGAGCGCGGTCACCTCACCATTGATGGCAACCGTATTCAGGTATATTGGAAGTCGCAACCGATAGAACTGACGGTCACCGAATTTTGGATGGTTCACGCAATGGCAAAACACCCAGGCCATGTGCGTAGCCGGCAAGATTTAATGCAAGAAGCCAAAATTTACGTCGACGACAGCACCATTACCTCACACGTTAAACGCATTCGAAAAAAGTTTATCGCCATCGACCCTGAGTTTGACTGTATCGATACCGTTTATGGCATGGGTTACCGCTGGGACAATATCTAACAGATGAATTTACCGATAGGGCTGCGTGCCAAAGTCGTCATTTTATCGCTGTTTTTACTCTGCCTACCATGGCTTGGGTATGAATATGTATGGGAAATGGAAAAGTACCTCCGTTATGGTCAAGAAAAAACACTCGAAGGCACCACCCAAGCCCTTGCGACTGCCCTGCATGAACGGCCTAAGTTATTTGACAACCAAGCCAGCTTTTTAAACCAAGTTGAAAAAGGTCGCGACTTATATGCCTACCCTCTCGCAGGTCCTATTCAACTCGATGGCAAACTAGCTGACTGGGATTTATATCAACATCGCACCCTTAACTACTCTGATGAACATGTTATTTATCAACATAATGAAGCCGACCCTATTGAGATTAATTTTACTCACATGGTGGGAAAATATGGCGGTTATCTCTATGGATTTTTTAACGTCAGTGACCAAAGCCTGATTTTTCGTAGTCGTAATAGTTTGCGGATTGATAGAAATGATCACTTAGTGATGGCAACTCAATCACCCGATGGTCAGTTCAGACGCTATATCATTGCCAATAGTAAAAGTGGTTGGCTAAGCGCATTTGAATTACCCGCCGATCCCAGCCAATCGATGCCCGTCAGCCCAGAAGTCCGCATTCAAGGCCAATGGCTAACAACAAACAAAGGTTACAATATCGAATTTAGACTGCCACTCGATATGGTTGGCAGTAAATTAGGGTTTGCGATTCATAATGTTAACGATGCTAACACCCGTCAACTGGTCAATGTTATTGGCACATCCGCCACGGATTCAGTCGCCAGTTTAGGCACGGTATTAGTGCCCTCTCCTGAAATTGAAAAAATCATTAAAGGCATGAGCCATAACAGCTCACGGATCTGGGTGGTCGACAATCATGGCCGCGTATTGGCAAAATCGGGCGATATTCGTTCATCATCCAACACCTGGGCCGATGACCTTAACGTCAATCAACCAGACTCACTTTGGCTGCATTTTAAACAGCAATACATATTGCCGCTTTACTACAAAATATTGACTCGTCCACCGCAAAATTTTATTGATTCACTGCAAGACTCAACCGAGCTCACTGGTAGCCACATTGAAAAAGCCTTAAGCGGTAAACAAGGCTCAACATGGCGCCTAACCCCAGACAATAAAGCCGTGGTACTGGCGGCTGCTAGTCCTATCTGGATTGACGATAAAGTGATGGGAGTGGTGATAGCAGAAGAAACCACACACGGTATTCGTAGTTTACGTAATCGCGCGCTGGAAAAGCTGTTTAACGTCATTTTGACCGTGATGAGTATGGGCACATTAGCCTTGTTTATCTTTGCCTCGAGCATTTCAAGCCGCATTCGTCGTCTGCGCGACCAGGCCGAATTGGCTATCGACAGCCAAGGCCGAGTAAGACAACAAATTGTGGCATCAAAGAACCGCGATGAAATTGGCGACTTGTCACGCAGCTTTTCAAGTATTGTCAGCCGCTTAGGTCAATACACTCATTATTTAGAAAACATGTCGTCACGCTTGTCACACGAACTGCGCACCCCCGTTGCCGTAGTACGTAGCTCGCTTGAACATTTAGGCTTGCAGCAGCTTGACGAGCAATCACAAAAGTACGTTAATCGTGCGCAAGAAGGCGTGAGCCGATTGCACCTTATTTTAAATAATTTAAGTGAAGCAACCCGTCTAGAAGCCAGTTTAACTCAAGCAGAAAATTGTCGTTTTTCATTAAAAAAAGTCATCAGCGGTTGCATCCAAGGTTATCAGATCACTTACCCGGACCAACGCTTTAGCGTCCACATTGAAGATAAAGCCATGTTTTGCGATGGCGTAGCTGAATACATTGCCCAATTAATGGATAAACTGATCAACAACGCGATTGAGTTTCACCAACCCGATAGCGCCATCACCGTCAGTCTGAGCCAATATCAAAAACAAGCGATATTAAAAGTCAGTAATATTGGCCCTTTACTGCCCAAAGACATGAACAGCCAAATTTTTGAATCTATGGTGTCAATCAGGCCTCAAGGCATTAATGGCAAGCCCCATTTAGGCTTAGGACTGTATATTGCGAGATTGGTAACCGACTTCCATCATGGCACCATTAAAGCAACCAACATCATAGAGGATGGCATCGAAGGGGTCGAAATGTGCCTCAGTTTACCGCTAAGTGATGAAAAATAATCAACCTCAGCATTTAGGCGCTATTAAATGTGCTCGTTGGTGCTAGGATGACAATCAATCGCAAACCGCTCACCGCAGCGCATTTATCCATGTCATTGATATTTGGTTAATAAATATTAGCTAAAGCACATACCATAGACGCTGCTAAAAAATGGAAATAACGATATGAGTAAAGACGATAAATTAGCGACCAAAATTGTTAGCCTAGGTCGTGATAAAAAATTCACTAAAGGCATTATTAACCCACCGGTTTTTCGTGCCTCAACCGTGGTGTTCGACACTATGGACGAGATGCGCTTTGCGATTAAAAACAAAACCAATGGCGAAATGTTTTATGGTCGTCGTGGTACCCCAACCCACTTTTCGTTTCAACAAGCCATAAGCGAACTTGAAGGCGGCGCAGGCACCGCTTTGTACCCTTCTGGTACAGCCGCTATTAGCAGCGCATTATTATCATTCTTAAAAAGTGGCGACCACTTATTAATGGCTGACACGGCTTACGAACCCACTCGCGATTTATGCAACAAAATGCTGGCAGGGTTTGGCATCGAAACCACCTATTACGACCCCATGATTGGCGAAGGCATTAGTGATTTAATCCGCCCAAATACCAAAGTATTATTTCTAGAATCACCGGGCTCAATCACCATGGAAGTGCAAGATGTGCCTACGCTCAGCCGCATCGCCCACCAACATAATATTATTGTGATGCTAGACAATACCTGGGCATCACCGATTAACTCTCGCCCATTTGATATGGGTGTCGACATCTCCATTCAAGCAGCCACCAAGTATATTGTTGGCCATTCCGATGTGATGATGGGCACCGCCACAGCCAATGAACAATACTGGCCACAGCTACGTGAAAACAGTTATGTAATGGGCCAAACCACCTCACCTGATGACGTCTATTTAGCCGCTCGCGGTTTACGTACCTTAGGGGTTCGTATGGCACAGCATGATAAAAATGCCCTAAAAGTGGCAAACTGGTTGGCCTCTCGCCCAGAAGTGGATCACGTGCGTCACCCTGCGTTTGATACTTGTCCTGGCCACGCGTTTTTTAAGCGCGACTTTAGTGGTGGCAATGGCCTATTCTCATTTGTGCTAAAACAAGGCGACTTAGCGTCAGTGACTGCTTTTGTTGAAAATATGGACCATTTTAAAATGGGCTTTTCATGGGGTGGTTTCGAAAGTTTAATTTTAGGCGTATTTGGCATTAACAAGATTCGCACTGCCACCCAATGGGATAGCAGCAAACCATTATTACGACTGCATATTGGACTTGAGGATGCCGATGATTTGATCGCCGATCTTGACGCCGCATTTAGCCGATATAATGCCGTAATTAATCTGTAGCTTAAGTTTCGAGATAATAGCTTTGGGATGATAGCGTCGAGATAATAGCGTCGAGATAATAAGCGCTTATCAAACAGTCTATTATCCTGCTAACCTACTGTATTAATAGTGTATAAATAACGACAACAATATCTTATGGAATGTGGGTGTTAAAGGAATTAAATGAATTTTATCAAATTAGTACTATTCAGTCTGTGTATTAGCATTGGCTACTATGCGTTGACTATATTGGCAATAGGCCAGTCCGCTGCCGGCAACTTATTATGGTGGTTAAATAGCAGTCAATATCCTACCGCAATGCACTTAGCGCAAAACTTTGTTGGCATTGGCCTAGCCGCGTTAATTCCAACCTTTGTGGTGCGCAGCTATGAGCCTGCCAGACAATGGATTGCCATCACAATTATGATTGTAGCCACCATGTTTTTGCACGGCAATAGCCATTACATGCCATGGGATCCTATGGGCATTGTAAGATTTGTTAACAACACACTGTTTTATGGCGATATCGGCGCCAAAGCATTGTTTTTCTATGTCTTACTGCTGCCTATCTTGTGGTTGTTATTGCTTAAGCGTATGGCGCGGATCTAGCCTCTGCCGAGCCAAGACACAGTAACTAGCTGTAGCCGGTAAGTATGATCATTAATCTAGAGCCCTGAGTCGTTGCGATTCTGGGCTTTTTTATTGTCGGTTATCGATTGTTGATTGTTGATTGTCTGTATTTGGCTAAAAACAACAGAATGACAATGTTTGCGCGCAATCGCTATAATTAGGTGTCAAAAACCTCTCACCCAATCACAGAACCAATCTCTGAACCAAATGTATAAGCAATAGCGACTCAACAGAACATGGTCATCATCAAGTGAAATATAATCCCCCTCAGCTCGGTCTATTAAGCACCCAATAGTCATTTAGCCGAAGTGAATCAGTATGTGCAGTTCACCCAAAACCAATCTAGCTGCTGCTACGCCAAAAGTACCCTTTCGCAGCTTTATGGCCAGCATGACATTAACGCAGAGACAACATTTTGCACAAGTCGCTAACCGCGCCGATGACCGACGTCAAATAAGAGAAGATAGACTAAAAGGTCAACACAATATGCCAGAGGCTAAACCTGTAAGCGTGACCGGACATAACAACAACTCATTCATCAATAAGTTGATTCATTTTTGTCAGCAACACTTAGTGGTGTGACGGCAAGCTTGCCGAGCTTTTTTTGATGAAGATAGGATAAAAAAGATAAAGGAAGGGTGAAAATAAAGTTTTACTACATTACTCCTCTAATACTGAAATAAATATCCGCTCAGCATTCCACAGCTCGATTATTTTGCGCGTCTTCTTGGCATTCCAAAAACATTTACCAAATACAATAATCCCAGCGCCTTCCAGCTGTCTTGGTTCGGATATGTTAAAGTGGGATAATATTGTTGATTTATATTTAGACAAAGGTATGCCTACATCGTTGCAATCAGATGGGTTTAACCAATCAAGCTCTTTGTCTAGATGGGAAATGGTGCCCCAGTACATTTTAGGTTTAGCCTGTTTTACGCTGTCACTGGGTTCGGCATCGGCAAAGTTAACAAACAAATTTTTGGCTTTGAATGTATAACCAACATCAAGCTCAATCAAGGTACTAGACTGGGCTAAATCGCTACCCCGCATTAGGCTGTTGAGTATTTTTTCTAAGCCTAACCTCTTGATATTACTTTTCGGTTTTTCTTCAGCGTCTATTCGACTGCTAATGTCAGGCTTAGGATTTACTTTAGGATTGAGTACTGAGGCAGTGGTTTGCTCAGCGGTGCTTTTCTTATAGGTGCTTAGCTTGTCTTTAGCTTTTTTGATCGCCTTTGATAATAGGAAATCAATACTAATAATATCAGCGCCCGCAATAATTTGATTCACTTCAAGACTATGGCTAACTTCCCGCTCCCGCTGCGTTGATGGCGAGCCTTCATCGCATCCTACAATATGATATCGAGAACCAAAACACGCCGCTTTACCGTCTGAGCTTCTCTTACGATAATACGCTTTGCCTTTGCACTCAGGGCATTCTAAAAATTGCCTAAATTGTTCAATTTCTATTTCAGGTAACGCCTGAAATTTCAAAATTGAGAAAGTGTGCCTTTCATCACCATAAGTACAAACTGAATCAATCATTTAATATCCACATTTCCTGTAATAAACTATCTATAAAAACTAGCCATAAAAAAACCTTTAAGCCCAACTGAACCATACCAAGTTATGAATAAAATGACTACTTTGCAATAGCGCTAACCGCTGTCGACAGACATGATCAATTAAATCACTTTTAAACGCGTTTTTTTGGAAATAAACGAGTTTAAGCTAACCTTTTAACATGATGATTTGTATTGGGAAAAAATGCCAATCTGATATGTACTAACCCTGTCAGTAACAGCAGATGAAATGTCATTACTTTTGTCAGTTTTGGGAATAAAGATAGGCCTTTATGACTATCAGATTAAGGGCTGGAAATAAAGTCTACCCTGGCCCTAAGGGATCCCCACGAATTTAACAGCATGTTTGTGGATCCTTGATTAAATCTTGTAGCGTCTTGATCCCTGTTAGCCAGTGAGACTTCAGTAGCTTCAAATGCCTATCTCTGTAGGCTCTTATTCCTATAAATTAGTTTGATAAAACATTACGATTTTTGATCAAATTCGCTTGGTATTACCTATGCTTATCAGCCGCTTTGACTGCCAATCCTATCAAATACAACATAAATTGAAATAGACAGGCGATGAGTAGTAGAACGCTTAGTTTATGCATAATCCTTGAGCCACTCTCATTCATTTTTAGTGGGTGGCAGACTGCCAGCATGTGGGCAAGACTTACCAGCGCTACAATATCTATCGCGCTACCTTTATCGCGGCGTACTTCCCGACAAAAACATCATTAGTAATGTCGATGGACAAGTCAGCTTTGAGTATCAAGACATCAAACTAAGTTTACAAAAATACGCACTTTACCTACCACTGAATTTCTATGGTTAGTGCTCCAACCTATTTTACCTAAGGGATTACGACGAGTGCGGGACTATTGTAACAAACAGTGGATTGTTCAGAGGTATCGCCAAGAAGCTCAGGTTACAGATACAGCTTATGTTGGCGATTGCTGGTGCGACATTTCCAATATTGACCGAGGTAAAGCGCAGATTAGCGACACGCAGTTGTCCATGTTGCCATCAACCTATGCGCTTTATGGGCATACACAAACGACCAACACAGTTAATACCCATCACCTAACACTGAAAATGATGGCTTAGGAAATGACTTAACGGATACTAAGGAGAAATTAGCTCAATACACTGATCTTTATATTCTTTAAATGATTAGCAATAGTGCTAAGGGGACGTGCTGGCTCAAGAAAAAAAGCGCAATAACTGTCACTTCAAACAGAACGTAATCTCGATCTGTTATTTACTTAATAAAGAGTAACATCGCAAGTGTTCGGGCTTGTTCAACACTTGCGATGAGGACACGGCTTCGCGCGGCCTATCCTTATTTGTATGAATCATTAATATAGTGGATAACTACATAAGATTGGCCACTTAACTACACGCCTCAAATTTACAGTGTAATATTGCTATAAAAGTGTAACTTTTTATTCAATTATACCTCTAGCCTTGAGTAAGGCCGTTTTGAAGTCATCCACTTGATCTTTTGCTAGCCCTGGAATCATTTCATCTTTTGGGCTGTTGCGCATTTTTAAGTGATAGATGAGAACATCATCTGTTAGTTTTTCGATAGCATCTTTATATCCAGCTTCTTTGGATAGTTTAATAATGAATTGCATTAAGCTCAGATCCGAATCTTTTTGCCATTCAGGATGCATTAACTCGATAAGTTCATCAACACGGTGACACTTCATAAGACTCTCCGTTTTTAATTCATTATCTAAAGTATCAAATTTCGAGAAAAACACCTAGGAAAGGTTTTGTAATAAATAACGACAGCCTATTAACAATTATGTTCTTGTTATTTATTGTTTAATAGCTTGTTCTGCAAGGATTAATAGACCATAAGTAAATACATAGCCATATATGGCCATGTTTCAAATAGGAAACCAACGGCTGTTCCCTCTTGGAACTCCCAGCCGCACCGCAACATTTTCAAACAGCGAAAACGTCGCCACGGGGATTTATTAGCTTTTGACTTCATCTGTAACCGTCTTCGGCCTTATTCGAAAATGCTAACACTTCCGATGGTACATCCTGTACCGCGAAAGCTAGCGGGCATCTGATAGACGGGATGTCTGAATGCCTTGAAGCACATGGATGTGCGGGAAAGGCCATGGCCAGCTCACGCTATTTTCTTCAACGGCCTCAAGTTCAGAGTTGAGTTTCACCATTTTCAAGTAAGGCTAACTCGTTGTTGGACAAAAGCTTCTTAGAGTTAATGTTCAAAACTCTATCGTTCACATTACGGTAAGTATGGCTAAGTTGCAAAATACCAGGAAGACAGTTGTGGTTAGCCTCTAATTAAGTAGCCAGCTTAACTAGACCACTTGTATGTTGAATCTTTGGATGATTTAACAAATTAGCACTCGATGGCCAATCCATCAGTAATATGGTCGATTTAAAAGAGCAGAAAAGCTTGATATCAATCAAGTGGAAGATGGTTTTGTGGGATTAAGTAATTGTTGCTTAGGCACACAACCAGCGTTGGCAGTTGGCTACGCCTT
>NZ_JBEOPO010000038.1:0-47784 GCF_040310145.1 Shewanella sp. S1-49-MNA-CIBAN-0167
CGGTGACTGCTTTCGCTGTCTGCCGTGTCAGTGGATGCGCATTATAGGCAATACAAGATTTAGCGCAAGCCCTTTTTTAAGAAAAAAGGATCGCTTGGCGATCTTTTCACCAAAAGCGATCCTTTAAGATATTTTTTGAGCTTTATTGACTGTTTATTGTACTTTTACTGTGCTGTTGCGGAATTGGTTAAGGAAACTAATCACATTCTTATCATCCCAATCGACAAACGAGCGAACATAGGCCACCAGCTCACCTTGTTCATTTAAGATAAATGTCGCCGGTATTGTATCGAGTGGGAATACATCTCGTAACTGTTGTTGCGGATCAAAATATGAGTTGAATGTGGATAATTCAAGAGATTCCAAAAATGGCTGTACGACATTAACCGCTTCGGCATCAATAGAAATAGGTATTAGTGCAAAATGTTCTGCATCTAAGCTTTTATCTAATCGATTTAGCGCAGGGAGCTCTCTGACACAAGGTGGGCACCAAGTAGCCCAAACGTTAACCACAACCACTTTTCCCTTATAGTGTTCAAAATTAATTGGCTGACCAACGGGGTTGGTGAAGTCGACTAAAGCAATAGGGAATGGTTGCGGTAGGATATTAATCCGATCAAGTGTTGACTCAGTGGTTTGCTTAGCCGCAGCTTGCATGCCGGGGTATGCATTAGCCATACTTGCAATACCCAATATAAAGAAGCTCGTGAAGATATACGCAAACCACTGTTTCAAGGTTAATACTCCGATTGGTTACTTGGTTGTCTTATTAGGATTTAATATTGCATCTAACTCGGCTTGTTGCTCTGTCGACAAGGTTGTTGATTCTGTTGCTTGAATCCGTTGCTTGCGCACAAAGATAAAACCAATAAAGAGACCCAAAATAAGTAACCCAAATGGACCAAGCCATAGAATATATGTTTTCGAGTCTAGCTTAGGATTGTACAAAACAAAATCACCGTAGCGACTGGTCATAAAGTCGATAATTTCAGCTTCAGATTTACCGCTATCAACCATCTGATACACTTCTAGACGCAAATCTTGTGCAACAGGTGAGTTTGAATCGACTAAATTTTGATTCTGACATTGTGGACAACGCAATTGATGCGCGAGTGACAATGCCCTTTGTTGATTTTCAGCTGACTTAAACTCATAGGTATCGACTGGTGTAGCCATTACCGTCAAAGTAAAAAGTAAACTAGTACAAACCATCATTATTTTAAATACGAATTTCATTACGATGCTCCATCAACTTTTGCTTCAGCTTGTAATTGCTGGATCATCGGATACAAGGTTTGTGTCCATACTGTTTGATCTATTGGTCCTGCATAACGATAACGAATAATACCGTTATGATCGACAATAAATGTTTCTGGTGCGCCATAAACCCCAAGGTCGAGCCCTAGGCGACCATCTTTATCAAAGAGGTTAGCTGTGTAAGGGTCACCTAGAGTGGTTAACTCTTTAATTGCTAATGCTCGCTCGTCACGATAGTTGATACCATATATAGGTAACAAATTACGTTTAGATAACATCAACAAATAAGGATGCTCATATTTACATGCGGGACACCAAGTCGCCCAAAAGTTTAACATCGACACTTTTGCAGGAAGATCTTTCTCAGTTAAGACTTCACTAGGCACTTCTAAGCGCTCAAGTTGGAAAGCCGGAACAGGCTTTCCTTCTAATGCTGAATCGAGCACTTTAGGATTGAGAAATAATCCTTTGTATAAAAACGCGCCCATACCCAAGAATATGACTAAGGGTATAAACAGTACAAACTTCTTCATAGTGTCTCCGAGTTAATTACACTGTCGCTAATTTTGCTTTTACTACATCTTCTGAAGCAACTTGCTTCACACGATAACGCTTATCTGATGCAGCAAGGAAGCCACCAATCATCATAAAGATTGAGCCAAACCATATCCAACGTACAAAGGGTTTATAATTAAGACGTACAGCAAACTCAGTTAAACTAATGGGGTCGCCCATAGTGACATATAAGTCGCGGAATAATCCCCAATCAATACCTGCTTCAGTCATATCCATAGTACGAACAGTGTATTGACGACGATCAGGCTTTAACAAAGAGACAAATTCATCATCTTTATAAATCTCAATCTGACCTTGTTTGGCAGTATAATTAGGGCCGACGACATTTTTAGTTTCTAAGTACTTGAATGTATAACCTGCCAGCTCTTGGCTAATACCTGGTCCCATGCGAACACTTTTTTCAATCGAGTAATTAGAGACAATTGTTGCCCCCATTACTGAAACCGCAATACCAAAGTGGGCAAAGAGCATCCCTAACTGGCTACGACCTATTTGATTGAGACTGATACCGCCTTCTTTATTGCTTACCATATTATAAGCAGCGCGAAGAGTGGCTAGCATGATCCACGCGGTAGCACCCACACCACACATTACCCAAGCATTAAATTCACCGCCAGCAACAAATGGAGCTGCAACACCCACAACTAACGCGATAATAGCTGGAACAAGTAACTGTCTTTTGATTTCACCGGCTTTAGATTTCTTCCAACGAATAATTGGACCTATACCCATAAAACAAAATAGCACTAGTACGATAGGTACAAACACAGCATTGAAATACGGAGGGCCAACTGAAATTTTGCCCATACCTAATGCATCAATCAGTAAAGGATATAGTGTACCCAGTAGAACAGTACCCGCTGCAACAGTAAGTAATACGTTACAGATTAGCAGCATGGTTTCTTTCGATTTAAGCTCAAATCGTGCTGGACTGCTCATTTCACTGGCTCGGAAAGCAAACAGAGTTAACGAACCGCCGATGGCAAGGCCTAACAGCAGCAAGATGAACAAACCACGACTTGGATCTGCTGCAAAAGAATGTACTGACGTTAATACGCCCGAACGAACAATAAAGGTGCCGAGTAAACTTAATGAGAACGCAAAGATAGCTAGCAATACAGTCCAGTTACGGAATGCACCACGTTTTTCTGTCACGATTAATGAGTGCACTAACGCAGTACCCACTAACCAAGGCATAAATGACGCATTTTCAACCGGGTCCCAAAACCACCAGCCGCCCCAACCTAATTCGTAATAAGCCCACCAAGAACCTAATGAGATCCCACCGGTTAAAAATATCCAAGCCGCTAAAGTCCAAGGACGACTCCAACGAGCCCATGCGGAGTCAAGTCTGCCACTCATAAGTGCTGCTATGGCAAAAGCAAAACATACTGAGAAACCCACGTAACCCAAATACAGCATAGGTGGATGGAAGATTAATCCAACATCTTGCAGCATCGGATTTAAGTCTCTCCCTTCTAAAGGAATAGGAAATAACCGTTCAAATGGACTTGATGTCAGTACCATGAATAAGGTGAAACCAACAACAATCATCGCTAAGACTGACAATACTCTGGCGGTAAAGACTTCTTCTAACCCTTTACTGAATAGTGCCACAGAGGTAGACCATACAGATAATGCAAAGACCCAGAATAATAGTGATCCTTCATGACCACCCCAAACTGCCGCAATCTTAAAGAAAATAGGTAATTGTGAGTTGGAATGATGTGCGACATAAGCCACCGAAAAATCATCAACCGCAAAACTGTACCCTAGGATAACGACCGATAGAGTGATGAAAAAAAACATTCCGTATGTCAATGGCCAAGCATAACGAACGAGATACTGGTCTTTACATGCGGAACCATATAACGGCACGCTAGCTAACAGTATGGCAAAAGCCAAACCGAGAATGAGCGAGAAATGTCCAATTTCTGGAATCATGGGTATTCCTTAGTCTAAAAAAATAAGCGGATCTGAAACAAACAAATCACTACAGTACCAATTAATGCGATGAACTAATATACGCACATTAGCTTAAACGAATTTTAACGCATTTTAGAACTTGCGATGACTTCTGTCTGCCATTTTCGTGCAAAATTGGGTCACTAGTCTCATTATGAACATCGATTGAGATAAATCGAAAAGTTTCCACAACCAGTCTGACAGGATTACCTTAACAAAGTTTCACCATGAGTTAGCCAAACAATTCAATCTGTGAACCAGTACGCAACTATCAGGATTTGGATTCATATCTTCCTTATATTACTATTCAATTAATAATCTTTACGTATAATCAAGATTCCAAGCACTGCGGTAATTGCCGCTTTCTCTGTTAACCTAAAAGTGAATATTGAAACAATGACCACATTTTGGATATTTATTGCGCTTGTCGTACTCATCGGCCTAATCATGATTTGGGTTCCACATTTTCGCCAGAAAAAGCTGTTACAAGCTGAAGAATCTGGTGTTCGTAGACAAACTAACCTTGAACTTTTTGCTGAACGTTTAGCTATTCTTGAAAAAGAATTGAAAGACGATCTTTTAGATCAAGTCGAATTCGAAGCATTAAAGAAAGAACTAGAGATAAATCTACTTCAGGATATGAAACAAAAGGGTGACGACTCCCTTGATGTCGAAATTAAATCAAAAACTGCTTTGTGGCCTGCTTTTATGACCATTTGTTTGTTGGCTGTTTCAGGTTACTTTTATCAACAACTTGGTGCTTACAACGAATTAGCCAACCCTCCTTCGCAAGCCAGCAATCCTCATCAGGGTATGGATCCGGCGCAAATTATGTCGCAACGGGTACAGATAATGGAAGCAAAAGTGCAAGCTCAGCCAGACGACAGTCAAGCTTGGTTTAGCCTTGGGCATGCTTATATCTCTGCCAATCAATATGATAAAGCCGTTGCTGCATTTGATAAAGTGATGGAGTTAGTGGGCACGCAAGCTGAACTCCTTGGCCCTAAAGCGACAGCGCTATACTACAAAGCTAATCAACAAATGTCACCGGCAATTCAAGCGATAATTGATCAATCTTTAGCGTTAGATCCACAAGATCCCTCCACGCTGCTTCTCGTTGGTATGGATGCTTTCTTTACCGCAAACTACAATAAAGCCATCAATTCGTGGCAAATGATCTTAGACAGTGATCGTAATGATGTTGATAGAACAGCATTAATGAATGCGATTGAGTCTGCTAACATGCGCCTTGGTGAAAACCCAGACTCAATGCCTAGTGATGCCAATCACAAATCAGATATCACTAGCAACGCCAAAACGGTGGCGATTGAAATATCCATTTCGCCAGAACTAGCGGATAAAGTGGCTGATACAGATACTGTGTTTATTTTCGCACGAGCAACCCAAGGCCTTAAAGTACCGCTAGCCGCAACTAAAATCAGCGCAAGCAGTTTACCCACAACAATTACACTAGATGACAGTACTTCTATGGGTGGCGATGTCACACTCAGTTCAGTACAAGAAGTCGAAATCATTGCGGTATTGTCAAAGAATGGCAGTGTTAAGCCACAGTCGGGTGACTTAAAGGGCACAATTAAAGCAATAAAAGTGGGTGGTAATGCTGCACTAACACTGGATACCTTAGTACAGTAACCCTGTTTAGTCTTAGTGATGTTATACGCTAACATGACTAAGATTGACCCATAAAAAAACCGGCTATTAGCCGGTTTTTTGATCTAGTCGAAAGCTACTTAGACATAAACTCAATTGCTTTTTTGTAATCGTCATCGGTACAGTCAGTACACATACCACCTGGTGGCATAGCGTTTAAACCTGACTTAACCGAACCCACTAAGGCATCTAAACCTTTCGCTAGGCGTGGTTCCCATGCCGCAGTATCATGAGCTTTAGGCGCACCAGCCACGCCCATGCTGTGACAGACTTGACACGCTTTATTATAAATAGCTTCACCTTCTTGAGCAAATACATTTGCAGACAAAGTTAATGCAGCTACTGCAGTCATTGCTAACAATTTTTTCATGTTCATCGTTCCTAATTGCAAATATATAAAGCTTAACGCTGCCCTTTGATTTAGAAGGCAGACTCATTTTGGCAACATAAGATTACTACAAATAGCAAAAAAACTCATCTTTTTGTGATAACAATCTCAGCTTAGTCCCTAAATCAAGACAATCAGTGCAGTTAAGGTAATATATTAGCAATCATTAAAAAAGTTCAAACTATATATTATTTTTTGGAACCATATCAAATTGCTAGCACTTAATCGGTGACAAAGCTAAACCGGTAAAAGTGTTTGTGTTAATATCTTTTCGAATTCATCCTCAAGCAAAACAAGAGGGATAAGTGACTATATCAAACCAACCAAAAGTACTATTAAGTGCCAACGAATTGACCTGTATTCGCGAAGAACGCATTTTATTTGATGAACTTAGTTTTAACATCAATGCGGGTGATATTGTCCAAGTTGAAGGCCCAAATGGTGCTGGTAAAACTAGCCTACTACGTATTATTGCAGGCTTATCTCGCCCCTATGCTGGTGAGGTTGAATATTTAGGTGAAGACATTAATCGATGTAGAGACGAGTTTAATCTCGACTTGTTATATCTTGGGCATTTGGCGGGTGTAAAAAGTGAGCTCACTGCAGAAGAAAATCTTAACTTCAATTTAAGAATCAGTGGCTATGATGATTTCGACACTAACGTTATTTTGGCGAAGGTCAATTTAACCGGTTTTGAAGAAGCTCTGGCAGGTCATTTATCTGCAGGACAACACCGTCGAACCGCATTAGCACGTTTACAGCATAGCAACTGTAAAATCTGGATCCTCGATGAACCTTTTACTGCAATTGATAAAAAAGGCGTTGAAGAATTGGAACAACTTTTCATACAACATGCTAAATCGGGAGGATGTGTCATATTAACCACCCACCAAGATATGAGCATTATTCGTGATGACATGTTACGTAAAGTCACGCTCGACTATCGCTTTATATAAGGTATTGGGATGAAACGAGGAATTAGTTACACCGCATCATTCATGACGTTTTTGCAACGAGATTTAAGAATTGCTATCCGACATCGCGGTGATATTTTTAACCCACTATTATTTTTTATATTAGTGGTCACTCTTTTTCCTCTAGGAATTGGGCCTGAACCTCAGGTCCTAACAAGAGTAGCACCTGGCATTATATGGGTCGCGGCCTTACTCGCCTCTATGTTGTCATTAGAGCGATTATTTAAAGCCGATTACAACGATGGTAGCCTTGAGCAGATGTTGTTGAGTCCACAGCCATTACCATTATTAGTATTATCAAAAGTACTGGCTCATTGGATACTAACAGGTGTGCCATTAATCTTAGTTGCCCCTTTGTTAGCCGTTCTATTGCATTTAGAGAGTAATAGTTACGGTGCATTAATGGCGACGTTAGCGCTAGGAACCCCGGTGTTATCTTTACTAGGTGCGATAGGTGTAGCACTAACCGTTGGGCTTCGAAAAGGAGGCGTGTTACTGAGCTTACTCATTCTACCTTTATATATTCCTGTACTTATCTTTGCCACTAGCGCAATTGATGCCGCAGGACTCAACCTTACTTATGATGGCCAACTGGCGATACTAGCCGCTATGTTGGTCGGTTCTTTAATCTTGGCTCCTTTTGCAATTGGTGCCTCTTTACGTGTGAGTACAAACTAATGTGGAAATGGCTTCATACCTTCGCTGATCCTGAACGAGCATATAAATTGTCAGGCACACTACTGCCGTGGTTTACCACATTCGCGATTTTACTTATTGGAACTGGGAGCATTTGGGGATTATTGTTTGCACCAACAGATTACCAACAAGGCGATAGTTATCGTATTATTTTCATCCATGTGCCTGCCGCATCGATGTCAATGAGCGCTTATTTGGCAATGGCAACCGCTTCCTTTATAGGTTTAGTATGGCAAATTAAATCTGCCGATTGGGCCGCGGCAGCAATAGCACCTATTGGTGCGGTTATCACATTCATAGCATTACTTACCGGAGCCGCATGGGGCAAACCAATGTGGGGCGCTTGGTGGGTATGGGATGCGCGTCTGACCTCTGAATTAGTCTTACTCTTTTTATACTTAGGTATTATTTCGCTGTATGCTTCTTTTGAAGATAAGGTGCTCGCGGCTAGAGCCTCTGGTATTTTGGCCATTGTCGGTGTGATTAACATTCCGATTATTAAATACTCTGTCGACTGGTGGAGCAGCTTACATCAACCGTCTACAATTAAAATAACTGAAAAATCAACCATGTCGACAGATATGCTATACCCACTATTGATCAATATAGTTGGTTTTGGAGTAATGATAGGTGCAATTACCTTAGTCCGTTATAGAACCGAAATCCTCGCTCGAAATGGCATGCGCCCTTGGGTAAGAGATTTAGCAACTGCAGAGGAGGCAAAATAATGCAATTTGATTCATTGAAAGATTTCATTAATATGGGTGGCTATGGATTCTATGTATGGTTGTCTTACGGTGTAACAATCGGCTCTTTAGGAACCTTGATCATCCTCAGCGTGCGAAAAAAACGCACAGTCCTAATTGAAATAGCTAAAAAAATAACGCGTGAACAACGCCTGAAAGAAACAAGAGGTAATAATCGTGAATCCAAGACGTAAAAAGAGATTAACCCTTGCAGTAGCGTTAATAGCCGGTGTTGCAGCTGTTGCTTCGTTATTGTTATACGCACTAAATTCTAATTTGAATTTATTCTATACACCGTATGAAATCACCCACGGGAAAAACGATACGGGTGTAATGCCAGAAGTAGGACAACGGATCCGAGTCGGTGGCATGGTCACAATAGGGTCGATGAAACGTGATCCAAAAAGTTTACATGTTGAATTTGCAGTGCATGATTCAGCGGGTGGGACAGTGTTCGTCACTTATGATGATTTACTTCCAGACCTATTTAGAGAAGGCCAAGGGATCGTTGCCCAAGGTATTCTAGTAGCGTCTGGAAAACTAGAAGCGACTGAAGTCCTCGCCAAGCACGATGAAAACTATATGCCGCCTGAAGTCGCTGAAGCGATGGGACAAAAGCATGAAAAGCCTAGCTATAGTGAAGAGGCTATGGGCAATAAGTAAATAAACACAACATTCAATCAAGCCTCTTCGGAGGCTTTTTTTATACCCAGTAAAACTAATTTACCGTCTGCAGGCATTGGATGCTATTCGGGTAAACCAATGACGCTATCTGGATTCAGACTACTTTAATCATTAACTCAGTATAAGGTCTAGAGTTAAAGGCATATAAATCCACACTAGAAACTTAACGATAACTCATTGAGCCGGCGATGAAAATCAAAGGCACGTCATGATGAGCAGGCACTGAACCTACTGCTCAGCGAACACAAGATCGCTACTTATTAAGCGTTTTGAAAACTACCCTCACCTAGATTAACGAGCCAGATAAATAGACTGTAGAGGCCTCTATGAGGCAAGGATAGCGGCTCTAAGCTGTGTTCAATGTAATCGAACGGTGTTAACCCATTCCTGATGCCATTTCTATTATGTTGGACAAAATAACACTCGCCTCTACACCACTATGGTTGAGGTTAACCCATCAGTATTAACGGCCAATCACAAACTGCTTTGCTACGCGTTGTCAACGATTGTTGTCGCTATTAAAACCACTATTCTCTATGTCACCGGCTAGGCTTTGGCCATAAAGCAGGTTGTAGTGTATGTCTTGGCCAAGGGCGTTTTTTGGCACTTGCTCCGCTGATGTATCGAGCCAGTGTTTAAATTGCCTCCTGAAGAACTTGAATGAGCCACTTAAAAAAATGATCAGTCTTTTTGACTTAGTGCAGATATTTGCATTTCAATACAATTCCGCTTGGCTATCATGCTCAGTGCCATATCCGCCTTGTTGACGCTGCAAGTTTTGTTTTTCCTGTGCAACTTTCATGTTTCTTTGAATTTATATCTTGGATAGACCCCACAAGTCTATTGCTTGCCTGTTAGAAGGCCGCGTAGCAATCGATCGGTAAATAACCCTAACGGGTTTGCTCCATGGCAAGAAAAGCGCTCTCGCACGTGTCCTTGAGGCTACCTTGTTAATAGTCGTACAGCACAAAGTTGTTTAAACCTTGATAACGAGGCTCATCCACGCCAGAGCAATTCACCCACAGATACGATTCGTTAATCACTTTGAGCGTCGCTTCATCAGCGTGAGGTTCACTTTTAGTTAATAGAGGTTGGTACCGTAAATCATCTAAGGAGTTAACAGGACGGCGGACTTTATCATCCAATCTGCGATTAACGCTTAAGCTGTACCTCTGGCTTGTATAGGGCTAATAGATACTGCTGATATAAGAAATAGTGCTGGTGATGAGCGAATTAATAGCTTGGGGTTATAATACTTTCACAAAAAAGGCTGACTGACAACGAATAGGGGAAGCCCACAAACCCGTTTGATGCTGCATGCAGATAGTCTATTGAAAAGCATGGGGCGTCACCTCTGTCGACATGATCACTGTTATTTATCAAACGCTGCGACGTTTTAAGCTTAGTTGCTTTACAGAAATAAAAGGTGCTGAACTGAGATTATGTTAATGACAAAAACCAGTAATCGTTAAAGCGCTGGCTGCATTTATTGGGAGGCAGCTCATTCTTCATGAGAACATTTAGCCATATTAACTCTTGATGTAATAGTTAGCCGTTAAGATAAAGGAGCAATAAGCGGTACTGAAGAGGTACTTGCCCGAACGCTTATAATATGACCGATGCAGGAAAAAAATAAAAAAAACCGAGCCTAAGCTCGGTTTTTTCGGTGAGTAACTAATTACTCAGCAGCTTCTACTTCAACAGCTTCAGCAGCTTCAGGACGACCTACTAACTCGATGTAAGCCATTGGGGCTTTATCACCGGTACGTAGACCGCACTTTAGAATACGAGTGTAGCCACCAGGACGTTCCTGGAAGCGTGGACCCAATTCAGTAAATAACTTACCTACAACTTCAGCGTCGCGGGTACGAGCAAAAACTAAACGGCGATTTGCAACGCTGTCAATTTTAGCAAGTGTTATTAGAGGTTCAACAACGCGACGCAGTTCTTTCGCTTTAGCTACAGTTGTCTTGATAATCTCATGACGAACTATTGAACAAGCCATGTTACGAAACATAGCTTGACGATGACTGCTGTTGCGGTTTAGTTGACGACCACTCTTACGATGGCGCATGACCTAATCCTTATAACCTAAATCTGTACTAACCTGAGACTTATAGGTCGTCAGCTAAACTAGCCGGTGGCCAGTTTTCTAGACGCATACCTAACGACAGTCCGCGAGACGCTAAAACATCCTTAATTTCGGTAAGAGATTTCTTACCTAAGTTAGGGGTCTTAAGCAACTCAACTTCAGTGCGTTGTACCAGATCTCCGATGTAATGAATCGCTTCGGCTTTTAAACAGTTAGCCGAACGTACAGTTAGCTCTAAATCGTCGACAGGACGCAGCAAAATCGGATCGAACTCCGGTTTCTCTTCTACAACAGCCTGCTCAGTCACATCACGTAATTCAACAAACGCATCTAGCTGTTCAGCTAAGATGGTTGCGGAACGACGAATGGCTTCCTCAGGATCAATAGTACCGTTAGTGGTCATATCAATCACAAGTTTGTCTAAGTCAGTACGTTGTTCTACACGAGCAGCTTCAACATTATATGCAATGCGAGCTACAGGCGAGAATGAAGCATCAATCAATAAGCGACCGATTGGGCGATCATCGTCTTCAGTCTGTGCACGAGCCGAAGCAGGCACATAACCACGACCACGCTCAACGCGGATACGCATGCTGATATCATTGTTACCAGTCAAGTGACAGATAACATGATCAGGATTCACGATGGTAACATCACCATCATGCGTGATATCTGCTGCTGTAACAGGGCCTGTGCCGGACTTGCTTAATGTAAGCAAAGCCTCGTCTTTACCCTCGATGGTCACTGCTAATCCCTTAAGATTAAGCAATATCTCAAGGATATCTTCTTGCACGCCTTCCTTACTGCTGTATTCATGCAGTACGCCGTCAATTTCGACTTCAGTAACTGCACAGCCAGGCATAGACGACAATAGGATTCGACGCAACGCGTTACCTAAGGTATGGCCAAAACCACGTTCTAGTGGCTCTAGTGTAACTTTGGCGCGAGTTGAATTAACCTGCTCAATATCAACGAGACGCGGTTTAAGAAATTCTGTAACAGAACCCTGCATTGTGTCCTCTCTTGTTTGTTAGCCTTACTTAGAGTAAAGCTCGACGATCAGCTGTTCGTTAATATCCGCAGACAAATCGCTACGTTCTGGAATACGCTTAAAAGCACCTTCCATTTTCGCATTGTCGACTTCTACCCATGTAGGCTTTTCACGTTGAGAAGCCACTTCTAAAGCCGCTTTGATACGAGCTTGAGTACGTGACTTTTCACGGATGCTTACAACATCATTCGCAGACACTTTGAATGACGGAATATTAACAACACGACCGTTAACCATAACAGATTTATGGCTTACTAGCTGACGTGATTCTGCACGCGTAGAACCGAAACCCATACGATAAACAACGTTATCTAGGCGGACTTCTAAGAGTTGCAATAGGTTTTCACCTGTATTGCCTTTTAAACGTGCAGCTTCTTTGTAGTAGTTACGGAATTGCTTTTCTAGCACTCCGAAAATACGACGAACTTTTTGTTTCTCGCGTAGCTGAATACCATACTCAGACAAACGTGGCTTACGTGCGCCATGTTGTCCAGGTGCAGTTTCTAGCTTACACTTCGATTCGATTGCTCTCACACCGCTTTTTAGGAAAAGGTCTGTACCTTCTCTGCGGCTGAGCTTGAGCTTGGGACCCAAGTATCTTGCCATGATCTTTCTCCAACTATCCTATATACGCAGTGTTATACACGACGTTTTTTAGGTGGACGACAGCCATTATGAGGGATAGGCGTCACATCGGTAATGTTGGTAATTTTATAACCAACAGCGTTCAGCGCACGAATGGCTGATTCACGACCTGGACCTGGACCCTTCACGAAAACTTCAAGGTTTTTAACGCCGTAGTCTTGAGCAGCAATACCTGCACGCTCAGCAGCAACCTGTGCAGCGAATGGTGTTGATTTACGTGAACCACGAAAACCAGAACCACCTGAGGTAGCCCATGACAACGCATTACCTTGACGATCTGTAATGGTGACAATTGTGTTGTTGAAAGACGCATGGATATGAGCCATGCCATCTGCAACCTGTTTACGTACGCGCTTACGCGGAGAACGTGACGGAACTTTAGCCATTTTGGTTTACCTTCCCGTTACTTTCTGATTGGCTTACGTGGACCTTTACGCGTACGCGCATTGGTCTTAGTACGTTGCCCACGAAGGGGCAGGCTACGACGATGGCGGAGACCACGATAACAACCAAGATCCATAAGACGCTTGATGTTCATTGAAATCTCACGACGCAAGTCACCTTCTACTGAATATTTGGCGACTGCTTCGCGTAGGATATCTATCTGAGCTTCGCTCAATTCCTTGATCTTAGCATCTTCGGCGATTGAAGTAGATGCGCAGATTGCTCTAGCGCGTGTACGTCCAATACCAAAGATAGCAGTCAACGCAATGACTGCATGCTTTTGATCAGGAATGTTAATGCCAGCGATACGGGCCACTATGCACTCCTTAAGTTAAAGGTCATCTGCGAAAAGCCCGAAAGGATACTCGACAGACGACAGATTTGCAAACAATATTTTGGTCAGCCCATTATTGGGCTGACCAAACTTCTTTCTTAGCCTTGACGCTGTTTGTGTTTTGGTTCAACACAGATAACGCGAACAACGCCACTACGCTTGACGATCTTGCAATTACGGCAGATCTTCTTCACGGAAGCTCGAACTTTCATTTCATCACTCCGTAAAAGCAATCTTGTTTTCCAAAGCGATCTTATTTCGCTTTGTTAACGAGATTAGCTTTCTTCATCACAGACTCATACTGATGAGACATCATATGGGTCTGAACCTGAGCCATGAAGTCCATGGTCACGACGACTATAATTAGTAGTGAAGTACCGCCAAAATAGAACTGTACTTTCCACGCAATTAACATGAACTCCGGAATTAAGCAGATAAAGGTAATATACAACGCACCCGCTAAGGTTAAACGTGTCATTACTTTATCAATGTAACGCGAAGTCTGTTCTCCGGGACGGATCCCAGGAATGAATGCACCACTCTTTTTCAAGTTATCTGCTGTTTCACGAGGGTTAAAAACCAACGCAGTATAGAAGAAACAGAAAAAGATAATTGCTGACGCGTACAATAATGAATACAGCGGTTGTCCTGGTGACACAGCTAAAGCGAAATCGCTTAACCATGACATAGACTCATTTTGACCAAACCACTGAGCCAGTGTGCCTGGGAACAAAATAATGCTGGAAGCAAAGATTGGTGGAATCACACCTGCCATATTAATTTTTAAAGGTAAATGGGTGCTTTGCGCTGCAAAAACCTTACGGCCTTGTTGGCGCTTAGCGTAGTTAACGACGATACGACGTTGACCACGTTCCACAAATACCACTAAATAAGTTACAGCAAATACAATAACAGCGAGCAACAGTAGTACTAAAACATTCATGTCACCTTGACGCGCCTGCTCGGCTGTTGAGCCGATGGCCGATGGTAGACCAGCAACAATACCTGCGAAAATTAAAATCGAGATACCATTACCAATACCACGTTCGGTAATTTGCTCACCTAGCCACATAAGGAACATAGTTCCTGTCACTAGACTCACAACTGCAACAAAGTAAAAACCAATTCCGGGATTGGCCACAAGGCCAGGCATCAGATTTGGTAAACCCGTTGCAATACCGACAGATTGCAGCGTACCCAGCATAAGTGTGCCATATCGAGTATATTGACTGATTTTTTTACGTCCTGATTCGCCTTCTTTTTTTAATTCAGCGAGTGCAGGATGCACAACAGTCAATAACTGCATTATGATAGATGCCGAAATATACGGCATGATACCCAATGCGAAGATAGAAGCACGCTCTAAAGCACCACCCGAGAACATGTTGAACATGCCAAGGATGGTATCTTTTTGCTGAGCAAATAGCTCTGCCAATACAGCGGCGTCAATACCAGGAATTGGCACAAACGAACCGGCTCTAAAGACGATAATTGCGCCAATCACGAACAGAAGACGAGTTTTCAGTTCAGACAAACCGCCTTTCGCGCTTTTTGAATCAAGTCCTGGTTTTGCCATCGATGTATTATTCCTCGATCTTGCCACCGGCAGCTTCAATAGCTGCACGAGCACCTTTAGTTACCTTCAGACCTTTTACAGTCACAGGGCGGTCAATGGTACCTGAAAGAACGATTTTCGCAAACTGGATATTGCGAGTAATAACATTCGCATCTTTCAGTGCATTCAAATCGACAACATCACCGTTAACTTTTGCTAGTTCGAGTAAACGAACTTCAGCTGTTACCAAAGCGCGACGCGAGGTAAAGCCAAATTTAGGTAGGCGGATCTTAAGTGGCATTTGACCACCTTCGAAACCGACGCGAACGCCGCCGCCTGAACGAGACTTCTGACCTTTATGGCCACGTCCCGCTGTTTTACCTAAACCTGAACCGATACCACGGCCTACACGCTTAGGAGCAGATTTAGAACCTGCTGCTGGAGATAGAGTATTTAGACGCATTATCTTAATTCCTCCACCGAAACCATGTAGTACACCTTGTTAATCATACCGCGAACTGAAGGTGTATCTTCAATTTCGACAGTGTGACCAATGCGGCGTAGGCCTAAACCGGTTAAGGTTGCACGGTGTTTTGGTAAACGACCAATGCTGCTTTTAGTCTGTGTGACTTTTAAAGTTTTAGTAGCCATGGTGCATTACCCCCGAATTTCATCAACATTCAGGCCACGTTTTGCTGCGATTTGAGCTGGTGACTTCATGTGCACCAACGCATCGACAGTTGCGCGAACGATGTTGATCGGGTTAGTAGAACCGTATGCTTTTGACAGAACGTTATGAACGCCTGCTACTTCCAATACGGCACGCATTGCGCCTCCGGCAATAATACCGGTACCCTGTGATGCTGGTTGCATATAAACTTTAGAACCAGTATGGCGACCTTTAACTGGGTGATGCAAAGTACCTGCATTCAACTCCACGGTTACCATATTTCGACGGGCTTTTTCCATTGCTTTTTGAATAGCAGCTGGAACTTCTCGCGCTTTACCATAGCCATAGCCGATCTTACCATTACCATCACCCACAACTGTTAGTGCAGTGAAGCTAAAGATACGACCGCCTTTAACTACTTTAGAAACACGATTAACTGCAATTAATTTCTCTTGCAGATCGTCTTTTTGCTGAGCTTCTAATTTAGCCATTTTTATAACCCCTTAGAACTTCAGGCCAGCTTCACGAGCGGCATCTGCTAACGCAGCGACACGACCATGATACTTGAAACCAGAACGGTCGAACGCAACTATTGCTACGCCCTTCTCGATCGCACGCTCAGCAACAATTTTACCTACTGCTTTAGCTGCATCCACGTTACCGGTACTCTTTAGTAGTTCTTTAACCGCTTTTTCAACGGTTGAAGCAACTGCCAACACCTGAGCTTCAGGATTGATTACCTGAGCATAAATGTGACGTGGTGTACGATGTACAACCAGACGATTCACGCCCAGCTCTTGGATCTTCTTACGTGCACGAGTAGCGCGACGTAAGCGAGATGTTTTCTTATCCATATCGCGTTACCTACTTCTTCTTAGCCTCTTTACGGCGTACTACTTCGTCGTCATAGCGAACACCTTTGCCCTTATAAGGCTCTGGTGGACGATATCCGCGAATTTCAGCAGCAACCTGACCAATTAACTGTTTATCAACGCCCGAAAGCACGATTTCAGTTTGGCTAGGACACTCTGCAGTAACGCCTGCGGGCAGTTTGTGTACTAATGGATGTGAAAAACCTAAAGTTAAATCTAAGTCACTACCAGCAATCTTTGCACGGTAACCTACACCAACTAATTTAAGTTTTTTCACAAAACCTTGAGATACACCAACAACCATATTGTTTACCAATGCACGTGCAGTACCAGCCTGTGCCCAAGCGTTAGCAACGCCTTCGACAGGAAGGAACTTAACTTGTGCATCGTCGATAACAACATTTACCGCATTGTTGATTACTCGAGTCAGACTTCCTTTACTGCCTTTCACAGTTAAGGTCTGTTCGTTTAAAGTCACCTCTACGCCAGCAGGAACAGTGACTGGTGCTTTTGCAACACGAGACATTTCTAGCTCCTTACGCTACGTAGCAGATAACCTCGCCACCCGAGCCATTTTGGCGGGCGGCGCGATCAGTCATCAAGCCTTTAGAAGTGGACACAATTGCGATACCCAGACCGCCCATCACCTTTGGTAGCTCGTCTTTACCTTTGTAAATACGAAGACCAGGGCGACTTACACGCTGGATAGTCTCAACGACTGGTTTGCCTTGAAAGTACTTTAAGGTAATTTCTAATTCAGGCTTAGCTTCATCTGCTACGGCGTATTCAGTAATGAAACCTTCATCTTTAAGTAATTTCGCAATTGCTACTTTTAACTTAGCTGAAGGCATCTTTACAGATACGTGGTTAGCAGCTTGGCCGTTACGAATACGGGTTAACATATCCGCAATAGGATCTTGCATGCTCATATTAGCTTACTCCGTGACAAGTGCTTACCAGCTGGCCTTACGCAGACCAGGAACTTCACCACGCATGGTTGCTTCACGTAATTTAATACGGCTTAAGCCGAATTTACGTAGGAAACCATGTGGGCGACCAGTTTGATTACAGCGGTTGCGTTGACGCGCAGCGCTAGAATCACGTGGTAGAGCTTGTAACTTAAGTACAGCATCCCAGCGATCTTCGTCAGAAGTTGCAGGACTGTTGATAATAGCCTTAAGTGCTAAACGCTTTTCAGCATATTTAGCTACGAGCTGCGCACGTTTTGCTTCACGTGCTTTCATAGATGTTTTTGCCATTATGCTACCCTTATTTCTTGAATGGGAAGTTAAAAGCGTCTAACAAAGCACGACCTTCTTCATCATTCTTCGCAGTAGTAGTGAAAACAATATCCATACCACGAATTTTATCGATTTTATCATAATCGATTTCTGGGAAGATGATCTGCTCACGCACGCCCATTGCGTAATTACCACGACCGTCAAACGCTTTAGCGCTTAAGCCTCGGAAATCACGAATACGTGGTATTGCAATGTCAACTAAACGCTCTAAAAATTCCCACATACGCTCACCGCGTAGGGTCACTTTACAGCCAATAGGGTAGCCTTCACGGATTTTAAAACCAGCAACTGATTTACGTGCAACAGTTACAATTGGTTTCTGGCCAGCGATTGCAGTCATGTCACGGAGCGCATGCTCCATAACTTTCTTATCTGCAACAGCTTCGCCTACACCCATGTTGAGGGTGATTTTTTCAATCCGAGGGACTTGCATGACACTGCTATAACCGAACTTTTTAGCTAGTTCAGCGATTACAGTCTCTTGATATTTATCATGCAGTTTCGCCATCGTTTACTCCAAATTACTTAACGAGTTCGCTGTTCGATTTAAAGAAACGGACTTTTTGGCCGTCTTCAAATCGGAAACCAACACGATCTGCCTTGCCTGTGGCTTGGTTAAAGATCGCAACGTTTGATGCTTGAATCGGTGCTTCTTTCTCGATAACGCCGCCAGTCACGCCCAATTGAGGGTTTGGTTTCTGGTGCTTTTTAACAAGATTGAGGCCTTCAACAATTAACTTACCAGTAGGTAAAACTTGAGAAACCTTACCGCGGCTACCCTTGTCTTTACCTGCTAGTACAATTACTTCGTCTTCACGACGGATTTTAGCTGCCATTTGAAGCTCCTTACAGTACTTCTGGTGCCAGCGAGACAATCTTCATGAATTTATCATTACGCAATTCACGTGTCACTGGGCCAAAGATACGAGTACCAATCGGTGCAAGGTTTGCATTAAGCAAAACCGCTGCATTTCGATCGAAGCGAATGACAGAACCGTCTGGACGACGAACGCCTTTCTTAGTACGGACTACCACCGCGTTATATACATCACCTTTCTTCGCTTTAGCGCGAGGAATTGCTTCTTTAACAGAAACTTTGATGATGTCGCCGATACCGGCATAACGACGATGAGAGCCACCCAAGACCTTAATACACTGAACTCTGCGTGCGCCGCTGTTACATGCGACGTCTAGAGTCGATTGCATTTGGATCATTTCAAGTGCTCCGCTATCGTTACTACACAATCCCACTATGGGACTACATTTGAACCAAATTCAAGTAATAATTTACTTAAAAATGGCGCGCAAGTATAACACACATTTTCGGGATGCATAGCAAAAAAAACAAACGGCCCCAAATACTGGGGCCGTTTACGTTAGCCTAATAAAATTAGGCTTTTGTCACTACTTCAGCAAGCGTCCAAGACTTAGTCTTAGATAGCGGACGACACTGGCTAATCGCCACGTAATCCCCTTCGTTACACTGATTAGTTTCGTCATGTGCATGGATCTTAGTAGTACGCTTAATGTACTTCCCATAAATAGGATGTTTCACTTGGCGCTCAATAGCAACAGTAATAGACTTGTCCATTTTGTTGCTAATTACTTTACCTTGCAAAGTACGGGTTTTATCAGACATTACGCACCTGCCTTAGAAGTAATAATGGTCTTTACACGTGCAATGTTACGACGCACTAGTTTCAATTGATTAGTTTGGCTCAACTGACCAGTAGCGTGTTGCATACGCAGGTTAAACTGCTCACGCAGCAGACCAAGTAATTCAGCGTTAAGTTCTTCAACGCTCTTTTCTCTTAGTTCGCTCGCTTTCATTACATCACCGTCTTAGTTACGAAGGTAGTCTTCAGAGGAAGTTTGGCTGAAGCCAAAGCAAAGGCTTCACGAGCCAACGCTTCAGGAACACCATCCATCTCATAAAGAACCTTACCAGGTTGAATCTGACATACCCAGTATTCAACGTTACCTTTACCTTTACCCATACGCACTTCTAGAGGCTTAGAGGTAATTGGCTTGTCAGGGAAAACTCGAATCCAAATTTGTCCTTGACGCTTAACGTGACGTGTCATGGCACGACGTGCAGATTCAATTTGACGAGCAGTTAAACGGCCACGGCCGACTGCTTTCAAACCGAAAGTACCAAAGCTAACTTCAGTACCGTTCGCTAGACCGCGGTTGCGGCCCTTGAACATCTTGCGAAACTTCATACGTTTAGGTTGCAGCATAAAAGTTTCTCCTATTTACCACGAGGCTTACGCTTGGGTTGCTGCTTAGGCTCTTCAATAGCTGGTATTAAACCGTCTAGAACTTCGCCTTTGAAGATCCAAACTTTAATACCAATCACACCATATTGCGTGTGACTTTCTGCAGTTGAATAGTCGATATCGGCACGCAAAGTATGTAGAGGTACACGACCTTCACGATACCATTCTGCACGCGCGATTTCAGCTCCGCCTAAACGGCCGCTCACTTGAACTTTGATACCTTGAGCACCAATGCGCATTGCGTTTTGTACTGCGCGCTTCATAGCACGACGGAACATAACACGACGCTCTAACTGCTGAGCTATAGAGTCAGCGACGAGCTTAGCGTCTAATTCAGGCTTACGGATCTCAGCGATGTTGATTTGAGCAGTAGTACCAGTGATTTTAGACACATAGGCACGTAATACTTCAACGTCTTCACCTTTCTTACCAATCACAATACCTGGACGGGCAGTGTGAATAGTAACGCGGATGCTCTTCGCTGGGCGTTCAATAACAATCTTAGATACTGATGCGGCTTTTAACTTTTCAGTTAAATATTGACGCACTTCCCAGTCGCTGTTCAGATTATTTGCATAGTCTGACTTATCTGCGTACCAGGTAGAGATCCAAGGCTTAGTGATACCCAGACGGATACCATTAGGATGTACTTTCTGTCCCATTGCTCTCTTCTCCTAGCGATCTGCTACAACCACAGTAATGTGACTGGTACGCTTCATGATACGATCAGCGCGGCCTTTAGCACGTGGCAAGATGCGCTTCATTGTTGGGCCTTCATCTACGAAGACGGCTCCAACTTTAAGCTCATCAATGTCAGCACCTTCGTTGTGTTCGGCGTTTGCGATAGCTGAGTCAAGTACTTTTTTAACTAGTACGGCGGCTTTCTTGGGGCTGAATGTCAAAATCTCGAGCGCCTTAGAAACAGGCAATCCACGAATTTGATCAGCAACTAGACGGGCCTTCTGCGCAGACGTACGAGCAAAACGATGTTTAGCTAAAACTTCCATCTTATTCCTCCCGTATTAACGCTTCTTCGCTTTCTTATCTGCGACATGGCCGCGATAAGTGCGAGTTGGTGAAAATTCACCAAGCTTGTGACCGATCATTTCGTCAGTTACGAACACAGGTACGTGCTGACGACCATTATGGACAGCGATGGTCAACCCAATCATATTAGGGATGATCATTGAGCGACGAGACCAAGTCTTAATTGGCTTTTTGTCTCCCGCTTCCATCGCTTTCTCTACCTTCTTCAGCAAGTGCAGGTCAATGAAGGGACCTTTCTTGAGAGAACGTGGCATGGCGAATCCTCTTAACTATTTATTACGACGACGTACGATGTACTTGTCAGTGCGCTTGTTGCTACGAGTTTTATAACCCTTAGTCGGCACACCCCATGGACTCACTGGATGACGTCCACCAGAAGTACGGCCTTCACCACCACCATGTGGATGGTCTACTGGGTTCATTGCAACACCTCGAACTGTAGGGCGTATGCCTCTCCAGCGCGTAGCACCTGCTTTACCTAACTGGCGTAGCATGTGCTCGGAATTACCAACTTCACCAAATGTTGCGCGGCAATCTACTGGAACTTTACGCATTTCGCCAGAGCGAAGACGTAGAGTTGCATAAGCACCATCACGCGCAACAACTTGTACATAAGCACCAGCTGAACGTGCGATCTGAGCGCCTTTACCAGGCTTCATTTCAACAGCGTGTACAACACTACCTACTGGAATGTTGCGTAACGGTCTAGCGTTACCAGTCTTGATTTCTGCATCCAAGCCAGATTGGATTGGGTCGCCAGCTTTCATGCCTTTTGCAGCAAGAATATAACGACGCTCACCATCTGCATACAGTACTAACGCGATGTGCGCTGTACGGTTTGGATCGTATTCAAGACGTTCAACTTTCGCAGGAATACCATCTTTGTTGCGTTTAAAGTCAACAATACGATAGTGCTGCTTATGTCCACCACCTATGTGGCGAACAGTGATACGGCCAGTATTGTTACGGCCACCACTTTTAGTTTTTTTCGCCAACAGGCCAGCAAAAGGTTTACCCTTATGCAGGTCCGTATTCACCACTTTAACTACGTGGCGACGACCTGGAGAGGTTGGCTTACACTTAATAACTGCCATGATAATTCTCCTTTGCTTATTCAGCGCCGCCGACGAAATCAATGTCAGCACCAGCAGCTAAAGTAACATAGGCTTTTTTCCAATCGATGCGACGACCAACTCGGCCACCAGTACGTTTGGTTTTGCCTTTATTAACTAAAGTGCGAACCGAATTAACTTCAACTTCAAATAGCTTCGCTACTGCAGCTTTAATCTCTGCTTTAGTTGCATCGATGGCTACGCGGAAGACTACAGTGTTGTTTTTCTCAGCAAGCACAGTACTCTTTTCAGAGATATGTGGACCAAGAATAACTTTTAGCAAACGTTCTTCGCGGATCATGCTAGCATCTCCTCGATTTGCTTCACTGCGTCAGCAGTAACAAGAACAGTGTTGAACGCAATTAGACTCACTGGGTCAAGACCCGCTACGTCACGAACGTCAACTTTGTATAAGTTGCGAGCTGCTAAGAATAAATTCTCATCAACTTCAGCAGTAACAATTAGAACGTCTTCTAAGTTCATTGCTTTTAATTTAGCTTTCAGCTCTTGTGTTTTAGGAGCTTCGACACCAAATGATTCAACAACAACCAGACGATCTTGACGTACCAATTCAGAAAATATGCTCTTAAGAGCACCACGGTACATCTTCTTGTTAACTTTTTGGCTATGATCTTGTGTTTTAGCAGCGAAAGTTACGCCACCGCCACGCCAGATTGGGCCTTTAACACTACCGGCACGAGCGCGGCCAGTGCCTTTCTGACGCCAAGGCTTTTTGCCTGAGCCAGTTACTTCTGCACGAGTCTTTTGGGCACGAGTGCCCTGACGCGCGTTTGCAGCATACGCTACAACTACCTGATGAACCAGTGCCTCGTTAAAGTCACGGCCGAAGGTAGTTTCGGAAACTTCAAGAGCGCTCTGGGCGTCTTTCAATACCAATTCCATTACTATCTCCTCAGACCTTAAGCTTTAACTGCTGGCTTGATAATCAAGTCACCATTGGTAGCGCCTGGAACTGCGCCGCGTACTAATAACAAGTTACGTTCTGCATCAACACGTACAACGTGTAGATTTTGAGTCGTTACTTGCTCAGCACCCATATGGCCTGACATTTTCTTGCCTTTGAATACACGACCAGGCGTTTGGTTCTGACCGATAGAACCATTCGAACGGTGTGCCAAAGAGTTACCGTGAGTCATATCTTGAGTACGGAAGTTCCAACGCTTAACACCGCCTTGGAAGCCTTTACCCTTTGATTGACCGGTAACATCTACTTTCACTGTCTCAGCGAAAATATCAACATTAATTTCAGCACCAACTTCAATGCCTTCGCCTTCACCATCTGCTAAACGCATTTCCCATAAACCACGACCGGCTTCGACGCCGCCCTTGGCAAAGTGACCTGCTTCTGCTTTAGTGATGCGATTGGCTTTTTTGGTACCAGTAGTTACTTGAAGTGCACGATAACCGTCTGTTTCTAAAGTTTTCACTTGAGTAACACGATTGCCTGCAATTTCAATTACTGTTACAGGGATTGACGTACCATCTTCAGTGAAGATGCGAGTCATACCCACTTTACGACCAATAAGACCGATAGCCATCTCTCAAACCTCTTCTAAGGATCTCAATTAACCTAAGCTAATCTGAACGTCGACACCAGCCGCAAGATCTAAACGCATTAATGCGTCTACAGTCTTTTCTGTTGGCTCTACGATGTCAACTAAACGCTTGTGGGTACGAATTTCGTACTGATCACGAGCATCTTTATTAACGTGCGGAGAGATCAAAACGGTATAACGCTCTTTGCGAGTAGGTAGTGGAATAGGTCCACGTACCTGCGCGCCTGTACGCTTAGCAGTTTCAACGATTTCCGCTGTAGACTGATCAATTAAACGATGATCAAAGCCTTTCAAGCGGATACGGATTCTTTGGTTCTGCATTGACCAGAGCTCCTAAAATGGACATATAAAAAATCACCCTCTAGCTTCTTCCTAATGGAAAAGCAGAGCGAGATGATTTAACCGTTCGACTCCCAATCGGAGTCGCTGTGAAAATGATTAACCATACTGGTTAGTCATTATAATTTACGCTGCACTAGTCAGCGAGGGGGCAAGTATACAGAACTTTTATCGGAGATCAAGCCCATTGTGTAAATAGTCTTCAGAAAGTTGTTTTACAATCAATTGCTGAGTATTCACTACACATCCTGGGTCAATACCACCAATGATTGTCAGTTTCTAAAAATAAAAAAGGAAGCCGAGGCTTCCTTTTTCAGTGTTCACTAAAGTCGCTATTACGCGATAATTTTAGCTACAACACCTGCACCAACTGTACGGCCACCTTCACGGATAGCAAAACGTAAACCGTCATCCATCGCGATTGGGTAAATCAGTGTAACTACCATCTTGATGTTATCACCAGGCATAACCATTTCTACGCCTTCTGGTAACTCAATTGTGCCTGTTACGTCTGTTGTACGGAAGAAGAACTGTGGACGGTAGCCTTTGAAGAATGGAGTATGACGTCCGCCTTCTTCTTTGGACAACACGTAGACTTCTGACTCAAACGTTGTGTGTGGGTTAATTGAACCAGGCTTAGCTAGTACTTGACCACGTTCAACATCATCACGCTTAGTTCCACGTAATAACACACCACAGTTTTCGCCAGCACGACCTTCGTCAAGTAACTTACGGAACATTTCTACACCAGTACAAGTCGTTTTAGTTGTTGGTCTAACACCAACAATTTCTACTTCGTCTGATATACGAACGATACCACGTTCAACACGACCGGTTACCACTGTTCCACGACCTGAAATCGAGAATACGTCTTCGATTGGTAGTAGGAACGGCTTATCGATGTCACGCTCTGGCTCTGGAATATAAGTATCTAAAGCTTCTGCAAGCTCAAGAATTTTAGCTTCCCACTCTGGCTGGCCTTCTAGTGCCTTAAGCGCTGAACCTTGGATTACTGGTAAATCATCACCTGGGAAGTCGTATTCTGAAAGAAGCTCACGCACTTCCATTTCTACTAATTCTAGTAATTCTTCGTCATCTACCATGTCACATTTGTTCATGAATACGATGATGAAAGGGACACCTACTTGACGAGAAAGCAAGATGTGCTCACGTGTTTGTGGCATTGGGCCATCAGTAGCAGCTACTACTAAGATTGCGCCGTCCATCTGTGCAGCACCGGTAATCATGTTCTTAACATAATCCGCGTGACCTGGACAATCTACGTGTGCGTAGTGACGTAATGGTGTGTCATATTCGATGTGAGAAGTATTAATTGTAATACCGCGCTCACGCTCTTCTGGAGCGTTATCAATTTGAGCGAAGTTACGAGCTTCACCACCATATGTCTTAGACAAAACGGCAGAAATTGCTGCTGTTAAGGTTGTTTTACCATGGTCAACGTGACCAATGGTGCCCACGTTTACGTGAGGCTTATTACGTTCAAATTTAGCTTTTGCCACGATATATTCCTTTCTTTTCAGAAGTGCTCGATTAATTCGAGCAATATAACATTGATGCCGTAACCAATATTAGTTACGAGATTCTATAATCGCTTTTGCAATGTTTTGCGGTGCATCTGCGTACTTCAAGAACTCCATAGAGTATGAAGCGCGACCCTGAGATGCAGAGCGCAAATCAGTCGCATAACCAAACATTTCAGATAGAGGCACTACTGCATGAACAAGTTTAACACCTGCGATGCCATCGTCCATACCTTCAATTATGCCACGACGGCGGTTTAAATCACCCACAACATCGCCCATATAATCTCCAGGTGTAGTCACTTCTACTTTCATACAAGGTTCGAGCAACACAGGGGTTGCTTCTAGCGCGCCCTTTTTGAAGCCCATAGAGCCTGCAATTTTGAACGCCATTTCGTTCGAGTCCACATCATGATATGAACCATCAAACAAACTGACTCTCACATCAAGTACAGGGTAGCCGGCTAATACGCCATTCTTCATCTGTTCTTGAATACCTTTGTCAACGGCAGGAATGAATTCTCGAGGAACTACACCACCTACAACTTCGTTAACAAATTCGTAGCCCGCACCCTCTTCGAGTGGTTCAATTCTTAACCAAACATGGCCATATTGGCCACGTCCGCCTGATTGACGTACGAATTTACCTTCCACTTCTACTTTAGAACGAATTGTTTCACGGTAGGCAACCTGTGGTTTACCTACGTTACACTCTACACCAAATTCGCGACGCATACGGTCAACGATGATGTCTAGATGCAATTCGCCCATACCAGATATTAGTGTTTGTGCCGACTCTTCATCAGTTTCAACTTTGAAAGACGGGTCTTCTGCTGCTAGTTTTTGCAGCGCAATCCCCATTTTATCTTGGTCAGCTTTTGAACGAGGCTCAACGGCAATGGTAATTACGGGTTCAGGGAACTCCATGCGCTCAAGAATCACTCTGTGATTGTTATCGCAAAGGGTATCACCGGTTGTTACATCTTTAAAACCGATAGCAGCCGCTATATCGCCAGCACGTACTTCTTTCAGTTCTGTTCGGTCATTAGCGTGCATTTGCACAATTCGACCTACTCGCTCACGTTTCTGCTTAACAGAATTATAAACACCAGCACCTGATTCAAGTACACCTGAATACACGCGGATAAAGGTCAGTGTACCAACAAATGGATCAGTCGCAATTTTAAATGCTAAAGCCGCAAAAGGGGCATTGTCATCTGGTAGGCGTTTGACTTCTTTTTCGCTTTCATCAATGCCTGTAATTGCAGGAACATCAATAGGTGCAGGTAAAAAGTCAACTACCGCATCGAGTACCGCTTGCACACCTTTGTTCTTAAATGCAGAACCGCAAGTGGCTAACACGATCTCATTGTTAATTGTGCGCTGACGCAACGCTGTTTTGATCTCTACTTCTGATAACTCACCCTCTTCAAGGTATTTGTTCATCAGTTCATCAGAGGCTTCAGCTGCTGCTTCCACGAGATACTCATGCATTTCTGCAGCTTTTGCCGCTAGATTTGCAGGAATGACTTCATAAGTAAATGTCAGCCCCTGATCTGTTTCAGACCAGTTAATGGCTTTCATCTTAATTAAATCAATAACACCCTTGAAGTTCTCTTCTACACCAATGTTTAATTGTATTGGTACACAAGTCGCACCAAGGCGGTTACGAATTTGATTTATTACACGGTCAAAATCAGCACCTGCACGGTCCATCTTGTTAACAAACACCAGACGTGGAACGTGGTATTTATCTGCTTGACGCCATACAGTTTCAGATTGTGGTTCAACGCCTGACGAGCCGCAAAATACTACTACAGCACCATCGAGAACACGTAATGAACGCTCGACTTCAATTGTAAAGTCTACGTGACCTGGGGTATCGATGATATTAATACGGTGTTCAGCGAATTGAGCATCCATGCCACGCCAAAATGTTGTTACTGCAGCAGATGTGATAGTAATACCACGCTCTTGCTCTTGTACCATCCAATCTGTCGTAGCGGCGCCGTCATGCACCTCACCGATTTTATGAGACATACCGGTATAGAACAGAACACGTTCTGTTGTGGTAGTTTTACCTGCATCCACATGAGCAACAATACCGATATTACGATAACGCTCAATTGGGGTTGTACGAGCCACTATTATACCCTCTCAGCTAAAACTTTTGGTTTTAGCAATATCAACAATATGGAGCGGACCGAAGTCCGCTCCATCATATTACCAACGGTAATGGGCAAATGCTTTGTTAGCTTCAGCCATGCGATGCACGTCTTCACGCTTCTTAACCGCAGTACCTTTGTTGTCAGACGCATCTAGCATTTCACCTGCTAGACGTAAAGCCATAGATTTTTCACCACGTTTGCGAGCAGCTTCAACTAACCAGCGCATCGCTAGTGCGTTACGACGCACTGGACGAACTTCACATGGTACTTGATAAGTAGAACCACCAACACGACGAGATTTAACTTCGACTGATGGGCGAACGTTATCAAGAGCTGCTTCAAGGATACTTAAATGATTTTCGCCTTTCTTTTCAGCGACAACATCTAATGCCTTGTAAATAATTTTTTCTGAAGTCGACTTTTTGCCGTCCTTCATAATGACGTTGATGAACTTAGCCAACAACTCACTGTGAAACTTTGGATCTGGTAGGATTTTACGTTGTCCTACAACGCGACGTCTTGGCATATTAATTCTCCGTATGCTTCAGGTATTTCCAAAACTGGAATGTCAAATAAATATTAGCTTGGCCTTACTTAAACGGAATACGTTAAGACTTAGGTCGCTTAGCACCGTACTTAGAACGGCCTTGGCGACGTGAAGTCACGCCAGCACAGTCTAATGCGCCACGAACAGTGTGGTAACGCACACCAGGTAAGTCTTTAACACGACCACCACGGATTAGGATTACACTGTGTTCTTGCAAGTTATGGCCTTCACCACCGATATACGAAGTGACTTCGAAACCGTTAGTTAGACGCACACGAGCTACTTTACGTAGTGCAGAGTTAGGTTTTTTAGGTGTTGTAGTGTACACACGAGTACAAACACCACGTTTTTGTGGGCACGCGTTCAACGCAGGCACATTAGTCTTTTCGACTTTTGGCGCGCGTGGCTTACGTACCAACTGGTTAACAGTTGCCATGTATAGCTCCGACAGTTGATTTAAACTCAACAATAAGGTGTGAAAAATCTATATCCCACAATGGTGGGACGCGGAATTTTAGAAAGGTAATGGCTGCCTGTCAAGAAATAGCCAACTTTTCGTGCATATTCCGATAAAAAAGGCGCCAATGGCGCCTTTTTTAACAAACCATTAACTTAATCTTGGCTACCAGCCAAGTTTAGTAGGTCTGCTAGGTTCTGTTCAGCTTCGCTTGCGGTTACTGTTGTAGCTTCCACTTTGCCACGAGAACTTAATACTTTAGCACGTTCTTCGTTACGGGTTTTGTGATAAGCATAACCAGTACCGGCTGGGATCAAACGACCAACAATTACGTTTTCTTTCAGACCACGTAATGGATCGCTCTTGCCACCAACGGCCGCTTCAGTTAACACACGAGTGGTTTCCTGGAACGAGGCTGCAGAGATGAATGATTCAGTCGCCAAAGAAGCTTTGGTAATACCGAGTAATTCACGCTCAAACGTTGCAGGTGCTTTACCTTGAGCGACTAGCTCACGGTTAGCAATCTTCACGCGTGATACTTCTGCTTGTTCGCCCGCTAGGAAATCACTATCGCCTGCTGAAGAGATTAAACACTTACGCAGCATTTGACGAATGATCACTTCGATGTGCTTATCGTTGATCTTAACGCCCTGTAGACGGTAAACGTCCTGTACTTCGTTCACAATGTAGTTAGCTACGTTGTGAATACCACGAAGACGCAAGATGTCATGTGCCGCTTCTGGACCGTCTGCAATAACTTCACCACGTTCGACTTTTTCACCTTCGAACACGTTTAAGTTACGCCACTTAGGGATCATTTCTTCATAATGTTCACTACCATCTGCTGGAGTGATCACTAGACGACGTTTACCCTTAGTTTCCTTACCGAACGAGATCGTACCAGAGATTTCTGCAAGAATGGCAGGCTCTTTTGGTTTACGCGCTTCGAATAAGTCAGCAACACGTGGAAGACCACCGGTGATATCACGGGTTTTAGACGATTCTTGTGGAATACGTGCTAATGGGTCACCAACGTTGATGTTCGCGTTATCGTCTTTCGACACAATCGCGTTACCCGGTAAGAAGTATTGAGCTGGTACTTCTGTACCAGGGATCGTTAAGTCATTACCGTTTGCATCAACTAAGCGAATTGCTGGACGTAATTCTTTACCTGCTGAAGTACGCGCACCGACATCGAGCACCACGACAGAAGATAAACCGGTTAATTCATCTGTCTGACGTGTCATGGTGACACCGTCAATCATATCAACGAATTTAACACTACCAGCCACTTCAGAAATAATTGGGTGAGTATGTGGATCCCAGTTAGCGATAATTTCGCCAGCGGCAACTTCACTGTCTTCCAATTTCTCTAATACGGTACCGTAAGGCACTTTATAACGCTCTTTCTCACGACCTAGCTCATCGATGATGGCTAATTCAGAAGAACGAGATACGATAACGAGCTTACCGTCGATGTTAGAAACATGCTTAGCATTGTGTAACTTCAGAGAACCCGCGTTCTTAACTTGAACGTTGTTTTCTGCAGAAGCTCGAGATGCCGCACCACCGATGTGGAACGTACGCATGGTTAACTGAGTACCAGGTTCACCAATTGACTGCGCAGCTACAACACCAATCGCTTCACCGTGGTTAATAATATGACCACGAGCCAAGTCACGTCCGTAACACGCTGCACACACACCGAAGTCTGTATCACAGGTAATAACTGAACGTACAATAACTTCATCGATACTGTGTTCTTCTAACGTATTACACCATGCTTCATCAAGGAGTGTGTTGCGTGGAGCAAGCACTTCTTCTGTACCAGGCTTCATTACGTCAAGAGCAACCACGCGACCTAGAACACGTTCGCGTAATGGTTCAACAACATCACCACCTTCAATAAGCGGTTTCATTGTTAGACCACGTTCAATACCACAGTCATCTTCAATAACGACTAAGTCTTGTGCAACGTCTACTAAACGACGGGTTAAGTAACCCGAGTTCGCCGTCTTCAATGCGGTATCGGCAAGACCTTTACGCGCACCGTGAGTAGAAATAAAGTACTGTAGTACGTTAAGACCTTCACGGAAGTTAGCCACAATTGGGGTTTCGATGATTGAGCCATCTGGCTTAGCCATCAGACCACGCATACCGGCTAACTGACGGATCTGAGCCGCACTACCACGAGCGCCCGAGTCAGCCATCATATAGATACTGTTAAACGATGCTTGTTGCTCTGGAACACCATCACGGTTAATCACTGTCTCAATTGACAGGTTTTCCATCATCGCTTTCGAGACTTTTTCGTTAGCGCTTGCCCAGATATCAATTACTTTGTTGTAACGCTCACCGGCGGTAACAAGACCTGATTGGAACTGCTCTTGAATTTCAAGCACTTCAGCTTCAGCGTCTGCTACTAAGGTGTATTTCTCGTCTGGAATAACCATGTCATCGATACCAACAGAGGCACCAGAAATGGTCGCAAAACGGAAACCGGTATACATCAATTGGTCAGCAAAGATAACGGTATCTTTAAGGCCTAATTGACGATAACAGGTGTTCAACAACTTAGAGATCTGCTTCTTACCCATGTTTTGGTTAACCAAATCATACGATAAGCCTTCAGGCAAAATTAATGATAAAAGAGCACGACCAACAGTTGTATCAATGATACGAGTTGCTTTAGTTCTTTCGCCATCTTCTGCAATATGCGTTTCGGTAATACGCACTTTAACGCGAGCATGTAATTCAGCAACGCCAGTAGCGTAAGCTTTCTCTACTTCAGACACATCAGAAAAAGCCATGCCTTCACCGCGACCGTTAACACGCTCACGACTGGTGTAGTACAAACCTAATACAACGTCCTGAGACGGAGTAATTACTGGCTCACCGTTAGCAGGTGACAAAATGTTGTTGGTTGACATCATTAGCGCACGAGCTTCTAACTGAGCTTCAAGCGTTAATGGTACGTGAACCGCCATTTGGTCACCGTCGAAGTCGGCGTTGTATGCCGCACAAACTAACGGATGCAATTGAATTGCTTTACCTTCAATCAGTACAGGTTCAAATGCTTGAATACCCAGTCTGTGAAGTGTAGGTGCACGGTTAAGCATGACTGGATGTTCACGAATCACTTCGTCTAACACATCCCATACTTCAGCCTGTTCGCGTTCAACCATTTTCTTAGCAGCTTTAATAGTAGTCGCTAAACCACGACCTTCTAACTTGCCGTAGATGAATGGCTTGAATAGTTCAAGCGCCATCTTCTTAGGAAGACCACACTGATGCAGACGTAAAGTAGGACCTACGGTAATTACCGAACGGCCTGAATAGTCAACACGCTTACCGAGTAAGTTCTGACGGAAACGACCTTGCTTACCCTTGATCATATCAGCAAGAGATTTAAGCGGACGCTTGTTAGAACCGGTAATAGCACGACCGCGACGACCGTTATCTAATAGCGCATCAACTGACTCTTGTAACATACGTTTTTCATTACGTACGATAATGTCAGGCGCAGCTAAATCTAACAGACGCTTTAAGCGGTTGTTACGGTTGATAACACGACGATATAGATCGTTCAGATCTGATGTCGCGAAACGACCACCATCTAACGGCACTAATGGACGTAGATCAGGTGGAAGAACCGGTAATACTTTTAAGATCATCCACTCTGGTTTGTTACCAGATGTGAAAAATGCTTCCATCAGTTTAAGGCGCTTAGTGACCTTCTTGCGACGGGTTTCTGAGTTGATTGAAGGCAACTCTTCACGCATTTGCTCGATCTGTTCTTCTAAGTTGATAGCACGTAGCAATTCAAGAACTGCTTCGGCACCCATCTTAGCTTCAAACTCATCACCGTATTCTTCTAACGCATCAAGATATGTTTCTTCGGTTAGCATTTGGCCGCGCTCAAGCGTGGTCATGCCCGGCTCGATCACCACAAATGATTCGAAATACAGTACGCGTTCAATATCACGCAACGTCATGTCCAGCATTAAGCCGATACGTGACGGAAGTGATTTTAAGAACCAAATGTGGGCAACTGGACTAGCCAGATCTATGTGACCCATGCGCTCACGACGCACTTTAGTCTGGGTAACTTCTACGCCACACTTTTCACAAATCACACCACGATGCTTCAAACGCTTGTATTTACCACACAAACATTCGTAATCTTTAACTGGACCAAAGATACGCGCACAGAACAAACCTTCGCGTTCAGGCTTGAATGTACGGTAGTTAATGGTTTCTGGCTTCTTTACTTCACCAAAAGACCAAGAACGGATTAGATCTGGCGAGGCCAAACCAATTTTAATACCGTTAAATTCTTCAGTCTTACTTTGCTGCTTAAGAAACTTTAATAAGTCTTTCACGTTTCTCTCCTGAAGGAGTTAAACCAGGTGCTTTGCTGATGCAAAGCACCCTTGGTTACCAAACATTGCTTAAGTGCGATGCTTACTCTTGGTCCAACTCGATATTAATACCAAGTGAACGAATTTCCTTCAACAATACGTTGAAAGACTCAGGCATGCCCGGTTGCATCTGATGGTTACCGTCGACGATGTTTTTATACATCTGAGTACGACCGTTAACGTCATCTGACTTAACTGTTAGCATTTCTTGTAGAGTATAGGCAGCACCGTATGCTTCTAGTGCCCACACTTCCATCTCACCGAAACGCTGACCACCAAATTGAGCTTTACCGCCCAATGGTTGTTGTGTAACTAAGCTGTACGAACCCGTAGAACGAGCGTGCATCTTATCATCAACCAAGTGGTTCAATTTAAGCATATACATGTAACCAACGGTTACTTTACGCTCAAATTCGTTACCGGTACGGCCGTCACATAATGTCAACTGGCCAGACTCTGGTAAGCCTGCAAGAGCAAGCATTTGCTTGATCTCTTTCTCTTTAGCACCGTCGAATGCTGGTGTAGCAATTGGAATACCACCTTTAAGGTTGGTCGCCAAGCGCACCACTTCATCATCAGTGAACGAATCGATATCAACGCGCTGAAGCACGTCATCACCTAACTCATATACCTGCTTGATGTAACCACGAAGTTCAGCAATTTCGCGCTGCTCTTCAAGCATAGCGGTAATTTTATTACCGATACCCTTCGCTGCTGCGCCCATGTGGACTTCCAGTACCTGACCAATGTTCATACGCGATGGTACGCCCAGTGGGTTAAGTACGATGTCTACAGGATTACCTTCTTCATCGTATGGCATGTCTTCAACAGGACAAATCTTCGAGATAACACCTTTGTTACCATGACGACCCGCCATCTTGTCACCAGGCTGGATAGTACGTTTAACTGCAAGGTAAACCTTAACAATCTTCAGTACGCCAGGAGCCAAGTCATCACCTTGGGTGATCTTACGACGCTTGATTTCAAATGTCTTATCAAAGTCAGCTCTTAGCTCTTCGTGCTGTTCAGCTAACTGCTCTAATTCAGTTTGTTTGGTTTCATCGTCGATAACTTGAATTAATACGTCTTTACGTGGGATCTCAGCTAACTTAGCCTCAGAGTAACCGACAGACAGTAACAAGTTACGAGCACGGCCCAATACACCTTCTTCAAGGATCTTGAACTCTTCACCTAAGTCTTTACGAGCTTGGCGAACGTGCATATCTTCAATTTCAAGCGCGCGCTTGTCTTTCTCAACGCCGTCACGGGTAAATACCTGTACGTCGATGATGGTGCCTTTGACTGAGTTAGGAACACGTAATGAGCTGTCCTTAACGTCAGAAGCTTTTTCACCAAAAATAGCTCGGAGTAGTTTCTCTTCTGGCGTTAACTGTGTTTCACCCTTAGGTGTCACTTTACCCACAAGAATGTCGCCACCCTTCACTTCTGCACCAATATAGACGATACCTGATTCATCTAATTTAGATAAAGCAGATTCCCCAACGTTTGGAATATCAGCAGTGATTTCTTCGCTACCCAATTTAGTATCACGAGCAATACAAGAAAGCTCTTGAATATGGATAGTGGTGAAACGATCTTCTTGCGCAACGCGCTCAGAAATTAAGATCGAATCTTCGAAGTTATAACCGTTCCAAGGCATAAATGCGATGCGCATGTTCTGACCAAGCGCCAAATCACCTAAATCGGTAGATGGACCATCAGCCAATACATCACCACGAACCACTGGCTCACCAACTGAACAACAAGGACGTTGGTTGATACAAGTGTTTTGGTTTGAACGGGTATATTTAGTTAGATTGTAAATGTCGATACCCGCTTCACCTGCGTGTAGCTCATCTTCATTCACTTTAACTACGATACGGCTAGCATCAACATAATCAACCACACCGCCACGTTTAGCAGCAACAACCACACCAGAGTCAACAGCAAGAGTACGTTCAATACCCGTTCCGACTAACGGCTTATCAGCACGTAAAGTAGGTACTGCTTGACGTTGCATGTTTGCACCCATCAATGCGCGGTTAGCATCATCGTGTTCTAAGAACGGAATTAATGATGCCGCAACAGAAATAATCTGTTGTGGAGATACGTCCATATACTGAACATCTGCTGCACGCATAAAGGTTGACTCACCTTTGTGACGACAAGCAATTTGCTCTTCAACCATGCGGTTATCAGCATCAATTTCGATGTTAGCCTGAGCAATGACATATCGGCCTTCTTCGATTGCTGATAAGTATTCAACTTCATCAGTAATCACACCATCAATCACTTTGCGATAAGGTGTTTCTAAAAAGCCGTAAGAGTTAGTGCGCGCAAAACTTGCTAACGAGTTGATTAGACCAATGTTTGGACCTTCAGGGGTCTCAATTGGACATAAACGACCGTAGTGAGTTGGATGTACGTCACGAACTTCAAAACCAGCACGTTCACGAGTCAAACCACCAGGACCAAGCGCAGAAATACGACGCTTATGCGTGACTTCTGACAACGGGTTGTTTTGATCCATAAACTGTGACAACTGTGAAGAACCGAAGAATTCTTTCACTGCCGCAGAAATTGGCTTCGCATTAATTAAGTCTTGTGGCATAAGCTCGTTTAAATCGCCTAAAGATAGACGTTCACGAACAGCACGCTCAACACGGACTAAACCAACACGGAACTGGTTTTCAGCCATCTCACCCACGCTACGAATACGACGGTTACCTAAGTGGTCAATATCGTCGACTTCATCATTACCGTTACGGATTTCGATGATTTTCTTCATAACGCAAACGATGTCTTCTTTAGACAGCACGCCACGACCTTCGTCTTCAGCAATCTCAAGACGACGGTTGAACTTCATACGACCTACTTTAGATAAGTCATAACGTTCTTCACTGAAGAATAGATTTTGGAATAAACCTTCAGCTGCATCTTTGGTTGGTGGCTCGCCAGGACGCATCATACGGTAGATTTCAACTAACGCTTCTAAACGGTTAGTTGTTGAATCAATGCGTAATGTGTCGGCAATATAAGCACCATGATCAAGGTCATTGATAAATAAAGTATCAATATTCTTGATTCCAGCAAGTGATAAGTTAGCTAAATTTTCTAAGCTAATCTCGCTGTTTGCTGTCACTAACACTTCACCGGTATCTTCATCGATGTAGTCTTGAGCAGCATATTTACCAACAATATAATCTACTGGTACTTCTAGCTCAGTAGTGTTGGTTTTTTCAAGTTGCTTAATATGACGCGCAGTAATGCGACGGCCAGCTTCAACGAGTAAAGAGCCTTCAGCATCTTTAATGTCATAGCCTGCAGTTTCACCACGAAGACGGTCAGGCACAAGTGCCATTACTAATGAGTCTTTTTTAATCTTAAACTCAATACGCTCGAAGAATAAATCGAGGATATCTTGAGTTGAATATTCAAGCGCACGTAAAATAATAGTCGCCGGTAATTTACGACGACGGTCAATACGAACGAATAGAGCATCTTTAGGATCAAATTCAAAGTCAAGCCATGAACCACGGTAAGGAATAATACGTGCGTTATACAGCACCTTACCAGAAGAGTGGGTTTTACCACGGTCATGATCAAAGAACACACCTGGAGAACGGTGTAACTGAGACACAATTACACGCTCAGTACCGTTAATAACGAAAGTACCGTTATCAGTCATCATGGGGATATCACCCATGTAGACTTCTTGCTCTTTAATGTCTTTAACAGTACCAGCAGCAGCTTCACGGTCAAACAACACCATGCGTAATTTCACGCGAAGTGGGGCTGAATAAGTAACACCGCGGATCTGACATTCTTTCACATCAAAAACTGGCGCACCTAGCTTGTAGCTGACATATTGAAGCTCAGAATAGCCAGAGAAGCTCTTGATAGGAAAAACGCTACGGAATGCGGCTTCAAAGCCACGCTCACCCGTAGGGTCCTGATCGGTGAATTTCTTAAAAGAGTCTAACTGGATAGACAATAAATAAGGAATGTCCAAAACTTTTGGACGCTTACCAAAGTCTTTGCGAATACGCTTCTTTTCAGAATAGGAGTAAACCATGGGTTTCCTCTGCTTACGAGATGTGACCAAGACTGAAATAATATAATTAAATCAGCACGTTTGCCCATCACCGTTGATGGCAAGAACCTAACCAGTAATCTCTGCTAGGGACTGCTAAAACTGGCGATAAACGGTGAAAAAAAATCGCCTGCGCATAAAGCGCAAAAAAGGCCGACGGTTAAAAAACCGCCAGCCTTCACCCAATTACTTGGGTGATGCAAGCTAAATTATAGCTTACTTAACTTCAACAGATGCACCAGCAGCTTCTAAACTAGCTTTAAGTGTTGCAGCTTCTTCTTTAGACACAGCTTCTTTAACTGCGATTGGAGAAGATTCAGCCATAGTCTTAGCTTCTTTCAGGCCTAAACCTGTAGCGCTACGAAGCGCTTTAATAACTGATACTTTGTTTTCGCCAAATGATGTAAGAACTACATCAAATTCTGTTTGCTCTTCAACAACAGCAGCTTCGCCGCCGCCTGAAACTACTGCAGCTGCAGCAGAAACGCCGAATTTCTCTTCCATAGCTTCGATTAGTTCAACAACTTCCATTACAGACATTGCTGCGAAAGCTTCTAAGATTTGGTCTTTAGTGATAGACATTAGAAATATTTCCTATTGTTCTGAATTCAATTTTATTAAGCTGCCTGCTTAAAATTAAGCGGCGTCTTGTTTTTGATCGCGAAGGGCGGCCAATGTACGAACGAATTTGCCAGCAGATGCTTCTTTCATAGTCATCATCAACTGAGCTAGTGCTTCTTCGTATGTTGGTAGTTTCGCTAAACGATCAATATCAGCTGCAGGGATAAACATCCCTTCGAAAGCTGCACCTTTAACTTCAAATTTTGCTTGTCCCTTAGCGAAGTCTTTTAAAAGACGCGCTGCTGCACCTGGGTGCACATTAGAGAAAGCTATCAAAGTTGGGCCGGTGAACGTATCTGCTAGGCACTCAAAAGCTGTACCTTCAACTGCACGACGAGCAAGAGTGTTACGTACTACACGTACAAACACACCATTTTCGCGAGCAGCTTTACGCAGACCGGTCATAGCACCTACAGTCACGCCGCGTGAATCGGCAACAACTGCAGAAAGTGCACCTTTGGCAGCTTCGTTGACTTCAGCAACAATTGCCTTTTTGTCTTCGAGTCTTAATGCCATTGGCTTTACTCCTGGATTCTACCTAGGGAATTCCCTAGTATTTACCAAATTAAACACCTATGTGTTTAATTACTTACGGTGCAGATTTCCAGTAAAAAAATTTAGCTGGGGCCTGACACCGTCTACGCTGGAAATTAAGTCAATCTGACGATTAACACCTGCGGTCTTGGACGGAAACCGACTCTATTATCCAAAAATTCGAAAATTAATGAATAAAAGCGGCTTCAACCCACAAAGTGCGCGTATTATAGACTAATACGCGCTCCTTGTATATTACTTCGCTTCTTCCAAAGAACTCTGGTCGATAGCAACGCCTGCACCCATAGTGGTAGAGACGCTTATTTTTTTCACGTAAATGCCTTTAGCAACTGCAGGCTTAGCCTTTTTCAGTGCTGACACTAACGATTCTAAGTTTTCTTTCAACTGTTCGGTAGTAAAAGTTACTTTGCCGATAGTTGTATGGATAATACCATTTTTGTCGTTTCTGTAACGAACTTGACCGGCTTTGGCATTCTTAACGGCTTCAGCAACATTTGGCGTTACTGTACCCGTTTTAGGGTTAGGCATTAAACCACGAGGGCCTAAAATTTGACCTAACATACCAACAACGCGCATTGCATCTGGAGAGGCAATAACAACATCAAAGTTCATTTCGCCAGCTTTAACTTGTGCAGCTAGATCTTCCATACCCACAAGTTCTGCACCAGCAGCTTTAGCCGCTTCAGCGTTAGCACCTTGTGTGAATACAGCAACACGAACGTCACGACCAGTACCGTGTGGAAGTACAGTAGCACCACGCACGTTTTGATCTGATTTACGAGGATCGATACCTAGGTTAACAGCAACGTCAACACTTTCAACAAATTTAGCAGTTGCTAATTCTTTTAAAAGTATTACAGCTTCGCTGATGTCATACTGTTTTGTTACATCAACTTTTTCGCGAATAACGCGACCGCGCTTAGTTAGCTTTGCCATTATATTAATCCTCTACTACCAAACCCATTGAACGTGCAGTACCTTCAATTGAGCGAGTCATCGCTTCAATATCAGCACCAGTCATATCAGCGGCTTTAGATTCAGCAATTTCCTGAACAGCGCTACGCTTGATAGTTCCTACTTTATCAGTATTAGGACGGCCAGAACCTGATTTCAGACCTAGTGCTTTAAGCAGTAGGAAAGATGCAGGTGGAGTCTTAGTTACAAAAGTAAAAGAACGGTCACTATAAACGGTGATAACAACAGGGATCGGCATACCTTTCTCGAACTTTTCAGTACGAGCGTTGAATGCTTTACAAAATTCCATGATGTTCACACCTTTTTGACCTAAAGCAGGACCAACTGGTGGAGACGGGTTTGCAGCGCCAGCTGCTACTTGTAGCTTAATATAAGCTTCAATTTTCTTTGCCATGTCGACATATCCTCAATTTGGGTTCAAACGCATTTTGGCGACATGCCAATATGCTCCCCTGAAAACAACGGGTGCGAATTATATAAAAAACTACACTCGCAAACAATATTTATTTGTATTTATTTTAATCAGCTCTTTTCGACCTGATGAAAATCTAATTCTACTGGTGTTGAACGACCGAAAATCATCACAGAAACCTTAATACGGTTCTTTTCATAATCGACTTCTTCAATAGTACCGTTAAAGTCTGCAAATGGACCGTCGCACACACGAACAACTTCACCAGGTTCATACATAATACGATGAGTTGGAGATTCAACAGTATCTTGAAGACGTTGAAGAATAGCGTCAGCTTCTTTGTCAGAAATCGGTGACGGGCGATCTGATGTGCCACCAATAAAGCCCATTACACGAGGAATACTTTTGACTAAGTGCCAACTATCATCATTCATTTCCATCTGGACTAGTACATAACCAGGGAAGAATTTACGTTCACTTTTACGACGTTGACCGGCACGCATTTCAACAACTTCTTCAGTAGGAACTAAGATCTCACCGAAGTACTCTTCCATATTGTGCATTCTGATATGTTCGAGCAGTGTTTTAAGCACACGGCCTTCGTAGCCCGAGAAAGCTTGGATCACATACCATCTTTTTTTCGCTTCTGTAACTTCAGTCATTTTCAGATGCCTATACGCCAGTAATTAAATTGACTACTCGTAACAATATTGCATCTAATCCCCAAAGGATTAATGCCATTACAGCAGTAGCTGCAAGTACAATAAAAGTAGTGTTTAGCGCCTCTTGGCGAGTTGGCCAAACAACTTTACGCACTTCAATATGTGCTTCACGCGCAAAAGATTGTGCCTGCTTACCCTTGCTTGTCTGCAGCGCAATGACACCTGCAATAGCAAAGGCAATAATGACCCCAGCAACACGGGCCACTACATTAGCATCTGCATAAAATTGATTGCCTATAACAGCAGTAGCAACTAGCAATGCTGCTACGCCCCACTTAACGATATCCAAAGAATCACTCTGGTTTTCAATATTTGTTTTCATCGGTTAATTCCGTTACTCACTACGACCTGAGCTTAGCTTGATAAACAACATATTTACCAAATCCGCATTTCCGAACTTTCCCAGAAAATGCATAAGCACAGGGTCCAAAATCGGTCATAGATTGTATTCTTATTCAGCTTTATTCGCAACAATGCAGGTAGGGTATGGTTAAAAAATCAATCAAAAAATCAAATTTTGTTGTCAACTTCACCCTAAAAACAAAAAAGGAAGCCGAGGCTTCCTTTTTCAGTGTTCACTAAAGTCGCTATTACGCGATAATTTTAGCTACAACACCTGCACCAACTGTACGGCCACCTTCACGGATAGCAAAACGTAAACCGTCATCCATCGCGATTGGGTAAATCAGTGTAACTACCATCTTGATGTTATCACCAGGCATAACCATTTCTACGCCTTCTGGTAACTCAATTGTGCCTGTTACGTCTGTTGTACGGAAGAAGAACTGTGGACGGTAGCCTTTGAAGAATGGAGTATGACGTCCGCCTTCTTCTTTGGACAACACGTAGACTTCTGACTCAAACGTTGTGTGTGGGTTAATTGAACCAGGCTTAGCTAGTACTTGACCACGTTCAACATCATCACGCTTAGTTCCACGTAATAACACACCACAGTTTTCGCCAGCACGACCTTCGTCAAGTAACTTACGGAACATTTCTACACCAGTACAAGTCGTTTTAGTTGTTGGTCTAACACCAACAATTTCTACTTCGTCTGATATACGAACGATACCACGTTCAACACGACCGGTTACCACTGTTCCACGACCTGAAATCGAGAATACGTCTTCGATTGGTAGTAGGAACGGCTTATCGATGTCACGCTCTGGCTCTGGAATATAAGTATCTAAAGCTTCTGCAAGCTCAAGAATTTTAGCTTCCCACTCTGGCTGGCCTTCTAGTGCCTTAAGCGCTGAACCTTGGATTACTGGTAAATCATCACCTGGGAAGTCGTATTCTGAAAGAAGCTCACGCACTTCCATTTCTACTAATTCTAGTAATTCTTCGTCATCTACCATGTCACATTTGTTCATGAATACGATGATGAAAGGGACACCTACTTGACGAGAAAGCAAGATGTGCTCACGTGTTTGTGGCATTGGGCCATCAGTAGCAGCTACTACTAAGATTGCGCCGTCCATCTGTGCAGCACCGGTAATCATGTTCTTAACATAATCCGCGTGACCTGGACAATCTACGTGTGCGTAGTGACGTAATGGTGTGTCATATTCGATGTGAGAAGTATTAATTGTAATACCGCGCTCACGCTCTTCTGGAGCGTTATCAATTTGAGCGAAGTTACGAGCTTCACCACCATATGTCTTAGACAAAACGGCAGAAATTGCTGCTGTTAAGGTTGTTTTACCATGGTCAACGTGACCGATGGTGCCCACGTTTACATGGGGCTTGTTACGTTCAAATTTAGCTTTTGCCATGGTATTGCCTCAGTCCAACTATCTTGGTGATGAAAACACATATAGTAAAAATCCGATGCATAAAATGACATCGAATCGATTATTTAGGGTTAGGAAGCTTATTCATAACAGGCTGGTGTTGGTAGGCATATTCGTACTACCGACCTCACCCTTAACAAGGGTGCGCTCTACCAACCGAGCCATATCAGCGAACAAATTTGGAGCGGATGGCGGGAATCGAACCCGCGTTATCAGCTTGGAAGGCTGGAGTAATACCATTATACGACATCCGCGCAACCTATTTAGGCTACCTAACTACCTAGAAAATGGTGGAGGGAGAAGGATTCGAACCTTCGAAGGCTGAGCCGTCAGATTTACAGTCTGATCCCTTTGGCCACTCGGGAACCCCTCCAGAAAAATGGTGCCGGCACCAAGAGTCGAACTCGGGACCTACTGATTACAAGTCAGTTGCTCTACCAACTGAGCTATGCCGGCGCATCATTTCGGGTTCGGATATTAGGTAAATGTGCCTCGGAGTGCAATAGCTAAATGGTAAAAAACCTAAAAAAAGTTTCAAATGACGCTTTTTTGCACTCATTTTGTATAGAAAGTGTGATTTGCAGACAAATGTAATTAGTGATTAATACAAATGAAGACCAAACTATTGTCGCCATTTATTCGATAGTGTAATGTGCCTGACCAAACTAGAGGAATGGTAATGAACCCAATTAACTCAATACAAGATGCACTCTACTTTGCTTTTCAGCGCAAGCATTGGGCTGAATTACGCAAATCGGTGCCGCTCACATTGAGTCAGGCTGAATTAGAAAACCTGCGTGGTATGAATGAAAAGCTGTCTTTAGACGAAGTCACTGACATTTACCTTCCCCTCAGTCGTTTACTGAATTTATTTGTCGGCTCTAAGCAACAGCGTGGACTGGTTCTTGATAATTTTCTCGAGCAGAGAGCATCTCCAGGTCCGTATATTATTAGTATCGCAGGAAGCGTTGCGGTTGGTAAGAGTACCACAGCGCGAATATTACAAGCGTTATTGCAACGTTGGCCTGAGCATCCTAAAGTTGATTTAGTCACCACTGATGGTTTTTTATATCCATTAGCAGACCTTAAACGCAAAGGATTATTACAGCGTAAAGGCTTTCCTGAAAGCTATGATATGAAAATGTTAGTGGAATTTATTTCTGCGGTAAAAGCAGGTAATGAAGAAGTTATTGCCCCACTTTACTCGCATGTGACATACGATAGACGCTACGATGAACATCAATCCATATGTCAGCCTGACATTTTAATCTTAGAAGGCTTAAATGTACTGCAAACAGGCTTAGACAGCCCGGTTGATACAAGGAGGCCGTTTGTTTCAGATTTTGTAGATTTTTCTATTTATGTCGATGCTGAAGAATCATTACTGAAAGACTGGTACAAACAACGATTTTTACAATTCAGGCAAGGTGCATTTAGTGATCCAAACTCATTTTTTCATCACTATTCATCTCTATCCGATGATGAAGCTAATGATATTGCCGCGAACATTTGGGATACTATTAATGGGCCGAATTTATCATTAAATATTCGGCCAACGCGAGAGCGGGCCCACCTCATTTTACAAAAGGGACCAAATCACTTAATGGACCGCGTTTTATTGAGAAAATAATAACATATGAGCCTATAACTAGGCTCATGTTTACCCTCTACAGTGCTGACCTAAGACTAATTTCACCACCTAGATAGCGCTTAACACCTTGTTCGGTTTCAAGTATTAACGCCCCTTGTTCATCAATACCTCGGTAAATACCACTAACTGAATTAGGGGCCATTAACAGGGTAACATCACGATTAACAAATAAATCAAATTCATTCCAGCGGTCTAAAAAAACCTCTAACCCTTTCTGCTCGAATAACTGCAGATCAGCCTTAAGGGTTTTATGCAGTTTAATCAATAGCTCGGTTTTATCAGGCATACTCATCAAACTGGATAGGTCACTCCATGGCTGGTCAATAAGCTCACCTTGCTCAGCAGACATACTCATATTAATACCAAAACCAAGCACTAGTTCGGTTTGTTGGTCTGTGCAATGAGAGATTTCCACTAAAATTCCTGCCAATTTCTTATGATCAAGGTAAATATCATTTGGCCACTTTAATCCCAATCCTTGGACACCAAAATTTGATAATGTTTTAGCAATAGAACAGCCAATAACGAGGCTTAAACCACTTGCTTGGCTAATATCGCCATTTAAGCGCCAAAACATAGAGGCATAAATATGGTGACCATAAGGGGATAACCACTGTCTTCCTCTTCTTCCTCGGCCGGCAGATTGATATTCAGCAATACAAATATCACCGGATTTTAGTTCAGCAGCATGTCCAAGCATAAAAGCATTAGTGCTTGTTGTTTCATCAAAATAAAAACAGCGCCCATCAACACCATTAACAAGATGTGACTCATTTACCAACGACAGTGGCTTTGCTAATTTATAGCCTCGGCCCTTTACACTATATATTTCAATACCATAGTCTTTCAATGCATCAATATGCTGATTAATTGCCGCACGAGAAAGCGATAAAGACTGCGCAATGACCTCACCCGAAACAAAACGATCATGGTGTAAACACGCTAATATTTGGCGCTTGCGTGACCAATGTTCATTCATTTTATTTCTATCTCCCCAACTGAACCCATAATCCTAGGCTCGGGTTGTAATGTGACCGCAAACTTGTCAAAAACCATCTGGATGACGTATTTCGCTAATTGACAGACTTGTTTGCCAGTAGCGTGACCGAGGTTAACCAACACCAAAGCTTGATCTTGATGAACGGCAGCATCACCGATATTAACCCCTTTTAAACCGACGTAATCGATTAACCAACCTGCAGCAAGTTTATATTGACCATCAACTTGTTGATAAGCGACCAGGTCAGTAAAACGAAGTTTAAGTTGATTATAAGCCTTAGTTGAAACTAGCGGGTTTTTGAAAAAACTACCGACATTGCCTAATACCTTAGGATCTGGCAATTTTGATTGGCGAATGTGGCAGACGCAATCAAATATCTGCTTGGCTGTGACTGTCGATGGCTCAAAGTGTTGCAAAGGCCCATAATCTATTACAGGCACCCAATGCTTAGCCAATTTCAGTGTGACCTCGGTAATTACGGCTACATTATTGAGTTGTTTTTTAAAAATAGACTCACGATATCCAAAATCACATTGTTGGTTGTTAAAACGAACCAAGTGTCCTGTATCGAGTTGTAAAAACTCTATCTCGTAACAGAACCGATTAAATTCAACACCATAGGCACCAATGTTTTGTATTGGTGCCGCACCTACAGTCCCAGGGATCAGAGCCATATTTTCTAAACCATCAATCTGTTTTTGCAAACAGGACTCAACTAGGTTATGCCAATTTTCGCCGGCTTGAATGGTGATATATTGATAATCATCATCTGCAGTAAACTGTATCCCTTTTGTAGAGACTTTTACCACAGTGCCATCATAATCTTCAGTAAAAACCAAATTACTGCCGCCGCCAAGCACCAACATAGGCAACTGTTGTTTATACAATTTATTACAAATATCAATGAGTTCAGCTTTGCTCGTCACTTCAACAAGTGAAGTGCAATTCTGCTGAAGAGCAAAGGTATTAAACGCTGCCAAAGATATAGACATAGAAAATCAACTTTATAAAGAATGCGGTTATTGTAACAGGGAAGATAACTTTAAATTAGTTTGTTTCTGTTTAAAAAAGCAGGTTATTTAAGGTAAATTTGATTTAATAGAGCAAATAAAAGTATTCTCACAAGTTGCAAAACAAATCAGTTCTGGTCGATCTATTGAGATATGAGTTGGTTAAATCTACGAAAATAGCGACTAAAAACACATATTTCAAACACATATTTCGAGTTATACCAATCCGCATTAAATTATGATCTAATATGCTCACCACTTTCAAATTATTTTATACTGTGAAAAACTACACATCTGTTGAGCTTTTTAAGCTATCAAGGTCAGAAAAAGACGCCCGTATGCGTATCCGCATATTGGCTGTTTCTTGCTTTCTGGAATGTCACAATCGCGCTCAAGTCGCTCGCCAATTAAAGGTTAGTCGTCGCAGTGTCAATGAATGGGTTAAAAACTACTTAAATACTGGCATTGATGGCTTGAAAGCCAATATGAATTCGACAAATGCTAATAAACTCGACGAACACCAAAAGCAGGTTCTTTATCAATATATAGATGAGTTTAGCCGCTCCGAACAGGGTGGACGATTAACGGAGTTAGACGTTCAATCACATATAGAGCAGCAGTTTGGCATCCATTATCATATTAACCATGTATATAAGGTACTAAAAAATATTGGCCTAAGCTGGATAACAAGTCGCTCTAAGCACCCAAAACAATCCTTAGCAGCCCAAGAAGATTTTAAAAAAACTCATTTCTAAAACGATCGCAACGATCCCTGTCTATATTCCTTTAGACACCGTCGATATTTGGTTTCAAGATGAGGCTCGATTTGGTCAACAAAATACCACCACGCGACTATGGGCAGCAAAAGGCTCGAGGCCAAGAGCGGTAAGGCAGCAACAATTTGAATATGCTTATCTTTTTGGTGCAGTTTGCCCTGCGACGGGTGCAACAGAAGCCTTGGTCACTCCATTTGTTAATAGGGCGGCTATGTGGCAACACTTAAAACAAATTTCAGAAGCAACTCATTCGGATAGGTATGCACTTGTTATCATTGATGGTGCAGGTTGGCATACGGATGATATAGCAAAAGAATTCAGTAATTTATCGGTCCTCAAATTACCACCCTATTCTCCGGAATTAAATCCCATTGAACAGGTATGGCAATGGCTAAGACAGCATTGTTTGGCAAATAGGTGTTTTGAAGGTTATGACGATATCGTTGAACAGTGTTGCCGCGCTTGGAATACGTTTATTCAGTGTAAGGACAGGGTAAAAAGTTTGTGCACACGAGACTGGGCCAATATGGGTAAAGTCTAATGCGGATTGGTATTAAACCTACGCTGTTCGCCCAATTTCGAGACATGTTGCCCCATATAGCGGTAGTAGAATAACGCAAGCTCTAGCAGGACGCAGTCCGCCCTAGCAGCGAAGCGACCCTAGCAGCGCAGCGATCCGGTTTGTTAAAATGCAGACGTAAAAAAGCCCGCTATATAATAGCGGGCTGTTTCACTACTCTTTCGAGTAAATTAGGCGCCTGGAAATG
>NZ_JBEOPO010000039.1:0-46186 GCF_040310145.1 Shewanella sp. S1-49-MNA-CIBAN-0167
ACACGGTCACGGACGTACTGAGTGTCGACAGTGCTATGTTATTGATAGTAAAAACTTACTCGGTGACTTTTCAAAGTAGAAAGGGCTAAAAAATATCGTTATGGTTGAAAGTTGTCGCCTTGAGAAAGGAAAACCAATCGAACTTGAGTATCGTTATTACATTAGTTCTAAGGAGTTAAGTGCTGAGCAAGCAGCGATAGCTGTCCGAGAACATTGGGGCATAGAATCGATGCACTGGGTGCTTGATGTCAGTATGAGTGAGGATGCATGTCAAATATACAACGCACACGGGGCGGAAAATCTATCATGTCTGCGTCATATGAGCTTGAATATGTTACGAGCAGAGCCGACGAAGATAAGCATTGTTGGAAAGCAAAAGCGATGCATGATGAATCCATCGATGCTTGAAGCAGTATTAAAGGCTGGATTCAGTGGTTAGGTTAAAAATTAAACACTCATGCGGTAGCCCTGACACTTATACAACCTTTACTATTTATAGCGGCAAATTAAAGTCACCCATTATTCTCTCGCCAATCGTTAACTTTAGCCTTTGTTTTTTCAGTAAACCCACTTCTAACATTGTTTAAAATTATATTTTCGGACCCGTGTGATGAACGAAGCTCCCAGTATTGAGATGAGCGACACATAATCAATAGAATCTGGTCACTCTTAGCTTTTGGAATTAACACATTTCGTAGGTAATTCTGAGCAGCCCAAACACTAGGTATGCTGTTGGCTACAGACTGGATTAACATGTCAAGGTAATGAAGCTCAAGTTGAAAGGGCTTATCGATTGATCCGTAACGACACAATTTCTCCAGAAGTGATTTGAGCTTCTGGTTTTCAGCATACAGCAGAGCTTGCCCAGCCCTATGCTGAGATATTAACCATTGATGACACCACTTCGTTGAGTTACAAACATCAAGTAGCACAAGAGCTTGATAAACTGGGGACGACGACAGATAAATCACGTGGTTGGTGGGTTCATTCAACCCTGCTATTAGACAGCTTCACTACTCAGACAATCGGGCTCATTCATCAAGAATACTGGCTTCGTCCTAATATCCTTGAAGATGCTGACGAAAATGAAAGTGGTAAGTGGTCCGCAGCGTCCTATTTCTGCCATCAACGCTTGGGAGATATCATGTCACGAGTCATTTCAGTGTGTGACAGAGAAGCAAATATATTGAGCTATATTCAAGAAAAACAGAAGCATAATGAGCGTTTCGTTGTTCGAGCGAAACATTCTAGAGTGCTGATAGAGACTGACTCTACGTTATTTGAATATCTTGAGTCACAAGCCGAACTGGGTGAATACAACATAGATATCGCCCAGAAAGGGACAAAAAATAGTAAAGGGAAGCCTGTAAACCGAGTCGCAATAAAAGCCAAGCTAACCATTAAAGTGGCACAGGTTACGTTCAAAACAAAAGGTGAGACTAAGCCAGTAAACGTGGTATACGCTCAAGAAAAAACATTAAAAAACATGACCGAGCCGCTACGCTGGGTGTTATTAACAACAGAGCCAATCGATACGTTAACTCAAGCACTTCATATTATTGATATTTACACAGCAAGATGGCAATTGAGGATTTTCATAAAGCATGGAAAACGGGAGCGACAAAGAATGACAGAGCCTAATAGCTTAGAAAGAGCGGTTTCAATCTGAGCTTTTATCGGCGTCCGTTTACTGCAACTCAGAAAAGCCATCACCATCCCTTATTATTTACGTAAAAAAGGGCTGGTTGGGGAGGCCAAAGCAGTGGAGACTCAACGTTGTTACACGGTACTCGAAGAAAATGAATGGAAGGTGTTAATGCGATTTAATAAGCCTAGAGGACATAAAGATAAAGGAGTACCGATTCTGAAATGGGCTTATCAATCAATCGCAAAACTGGGCGGTTTTACCGATATCAAACGAGCAGATATCGCAAGCTGGAGGTGGTTTGGGAAGGTTGCAGTACATTACAGTCTCATGTTGTAGGCTACCGAGTCACTAAAGAAATGATTGCTGATGGCGAGAGCTTATAAGATCTGATCAAGAGACAGTTTGATCACCCGTAATACTAATAGCATTTTGTTCTAACAGAGATTCAATTGTCGGAAGAATACAATGAAATTCATTTAATATCCTTGTATAAGAAGATCGTTTGTAGTTTACTTAACAATATTACTAGTCTCAACAAAGCCTTACATTATAAATGTCTTATTTTAAATAAGGGAGTTATTTACGATGACAAACAAAAAAGTATCATTTAAAGAAGCTACAAAGGACATGAATCCAGAAGAAATTAACATTTACAGACAAGGGTTGTCTAATAAATCATTTGCTGATATAAAACCTAAAAATGATGCTTATGATTTACACGCAACATTATTTCCAGAAGAATATGACTTTATTTATGACAGTAATGTCGATGCTAAAGAGCGTAAAAAAGGCATCAACCCAATGAATCAGGAATATACAGATAGAATGAATCAAAAACGTATTGAACTCGGGATTTCTCCTTTAGGGAGTGGCGGCAAGGAAGAAGATTCTAGTTCGATTGAACTGTGTCATTCTATTGTGAATAACTTATCCGATAGTGACGCTGAGCAACTTATTAGTGTATTAACAAATAAAAATACCAATGAAATGGTCGCCATTATTAATAAACTGTTAAATCGTTAAACGAATAAAATAAGAGTATTTTTAACAAACTCGTTATAGATATTGAATTTATAGCGTATGAGGAATATCAAACAGAGCTCATTATTTACAACGAGGTATAAGTAAAATGTATCAATGTGACCAAGGAAATTATGATGTTATTGGGGATATCCATGGGCATGTAACAAAGTTAGAAAGTCTTTTAATAAAACTAGAATATACAAAATCAGATCAAGGTTATTATTCACACTTAAGTCGAAAAGTTATTTTTTTAGGTGACTTTATTGATGGCGGTTCAGAACACCAGCAAGTTATTGATATTGTGAAGCCTATGGTCGAAAATAAAGCAGCTTATGCCATTATGGGTAATCACGAATTTAACGCTATTTCCTTCCACACAAAACACCCAGACACAGGACTTCCTTTGAGGGAACGTTCTATAAAAAATATAGGGCAACATATCGAATTTTTGTCTGAATATAAAAAACATAACGATAAAATGTTCATCGCTATCGAATGGTTCAAAACCTTACCATTATTTTTAGAATTGTCAGAGATTAGGGCTGTACATGCTTGCTGGTCTGATTATGAAATTAATAAAATCAAACACTACTTAATGCCCGACAACACCGTTAAAGCAGAGTTATCTGACGCATTTTATGTGAATGCAAACACCAAAGGGACAAATGAGTTTGATGCCGTTGAGGTTCTATTAAAAGGTGTAGAAGTCACCTTGCCCAATGGTGAAAAATTTAAAGACAAAAGTGGAGCGGAAAGGCACGAAATAAGAGTTAAGTGGTGGTTGCAAGATGGCGAGACCTATAAAGACTATGCATTAGTGCCCGCTTCAGCAAAAGTACCATCAATTCCATTTCCTCAAGACAAAATTAAACACTATTTATACGGCCAAAATCAAAAGCCCGTTTTTATCGGACATTATTGGCTAATGGGAAAACCAGAAGTACAACATAGAAACGTAGCCTGTTTAGATTACAGCGTGGCTAAAAATGGCCATCAAGTCGCATACCAGTGGACTAAAGGAGATGGCTACTTATTCGATAGTCATTTCGTTACAAGCGAATAAATTTGTATTCAGTACAATTTAGCATTTACGAGAACTTGTAAATAATTTTGTGTAACTAACTTTTAAAATAAAAAACCTCTTCCCATAAATGTAAAAAGAGGTTTTGCTGCCTATACGGCAGATACTAAAGCATGATTAATTGGGAGAACTTCACTAACATCTTTAGCTGCCTATTCGGCAGGTCACGCAAGCATTGCAAAAGCAAGACGATACATCGAATCTTTAGCTGCCTATTCGGCAGGTCACAATGAACATACCAAAAATAACTACATAAAATCAATAATTAAAAATGAAACATCATCAAATACCATCAAAAAATACAAAAAATAATACATTTAAATTTCAATACGTTACAAACCCTACTTATTAATAAGGTTAAAGCTATCGATTAACGCAGATAAGTCAGGAACCGTGCCATTCAACTTCTGATTAGTTGCAAAACCATAACGATTAAACACTGCCTTAACTTGTTTATCTACGCTACATTTTTGAATATGAAGTATGTAATCTTGATTATTACTTTGGCTGCTTATTGCGATTCGATGAAAAGCATCAAATTCTCGAGGTTCGCTATTCTTTTTGGGTTCAAAAAGTTCCCCTCTTGCAAACGCCCTTTGTTCCAATCGTTTTAACCGCCGTCTAGCCTCACCAACAAACATTTTTGCAATGCCTTGGTTACGCTTAAATCTGATTTCACCGCAATCACTTGGAACGGTTTCAACGTCTCCAATCATAAAAAAGCCACATTCTTTCATATCGTTAAAATAAGACTGTTGCCTCAAAGTTTTTAAAACATCAGCATCCTTATGAACAAAAGCGATGACATTTCCAATCGATTCGTCAGACCAAGCAGGAAAGCTTACTCCAAGACCTTCAATTTCATACTTACAGATATAACCATGCATGATTGAAATGCAGCGTCCGGTTAATAAAGCCAGGTTTGCTTCTTTTGGTACAAAGCGCAACATAAAGTAATACCGTTCCATGCTATACCTTCTTCTTAGCTTCAGCTTTTTTCTGGAACATCCCGCCCTTTATCAAAACAGCAAATAAATAATAAATATCATCACTTATAGCGTTTTCGGTGCTGTGTATCTGCTTAGCAAGCTCACTCTGATAAAGTTCAGCATTAACGAATAAAGAATAAAAACTCCGTTTAGACTCAGGGGTTCGTCGCGCTATACCTACCTCATTGTCTGCACCGTATTCATGAACACGTAATCGCTTGTCGACATCATCGTCCCACCAATCATCAATCAATTGCAGTGCTGCACCGATTTTTACCGAATTAAAACTTACAGCTAATCGACCATCAATGCATTTAACCTTAGAAAATTGCTTAGATGCTTCCCCATTTGCAGCCTTTTCGCTAAGAACTTGACTTGGATAGACCTCCTGGCAAAAAGCAGTTTGAATTCTGGCTGTTATATCTGCATTCCAAAATATGGCGCTATCAGATAAAGCATGATAAATCTCTTCACTTAATTCATCTAAAACTTGCTGTGCATCAGAAGGCCAAGCGCTTTCCCATGCAAGCTGTCGAGTGTTTACTATTTGATAACATTTCCCCGAGCTCGTTTTAATTTCAATCTGAGTATCACCTGTATTTTGGTTACGCCATAACCAAGTACCCAATAACAAATTTTTGCAGTATCTCGTCGCAAGCTCTTTATAACCACCACACTCTTTGAATTTTTTGGCCAAATCCGTTAGCAAATTAAAGATCTCAGGTTCACTACACCCAGCAGGCTTTAGTGAATTAGCCTGAATTCTCAAAGAGAAACGGCAATAAAGATATTCAACATTCGGAGGAACATAGCAATCTTCTATTACCAAGGGATTAGAATAAGCCAAGTCCTGAGGTGCCAAGTTTTTAGGTTTAAATTGAGGTGTAAACGCTTCAGTAAAACCAGCCTTCTGACCACGAATCCGGCTTATTTCAGCCTCAAGGGGAATAAAATCATTATCGTTTGTTTTATAGAAAAAAACGGCCTTACCTGGGTATAAAGAACGGTCATATTTTAAAACATTGCATAACTCCATAAAACTCCCTTAAATCCGTTTCATCAGCATTGAGGTCTCTTTTATATCAAGCATCCAAAATGCCCGTCTAAAAAAATTATGCATTCCTTGCAACCTAATATCAATTGCCGTGGTGCAATCTACGACACCGATAGCTGATTCAGCATAGCAATGCTGTAACTCAATTGACCGCTTCCTGGCTTGCGGTGCTTCGAGCAAAAGATAGCCCATCATCACCGGACATAACGAGACATTTTGCTTCAATAGCACTAACAACTCATCGAGGCTATTTATTGAATGCCTTGTCGGCATAATCCACTTTCCTGATGCAGGTAATCTTCTCAGCTTAGAATACAGAAAAGCTTCAGAGCGATATAACGCGCACCAATCAATGGTCTTATCAATTTCAGGAGGATGCATCACCCCTCCAGCAAAATTAGCAGGGAAGCTTGCTTGAATTATACCGATAGAAGAATCAAGTTCAGTTAACTCTTCTTCATAGCCATCAATATGTATAACGAGATCGAACACTAAGTCGCAATAACGATTATCTAAAATACCAGCTCTTCTAAATTGATTTTCTTTCGGCCCTTGCATGCCATATTCGGGTAGTTTCTTGCCTGTAACAGATGAGCACTGACGGATAAACCATGAGAATGATGTCATTCGTAGCGTTGTGCCCAACCTTTCATTTAAACGTCGTTGATAGTTATGCATCATCCCCCAAACTGCCGTTAATGATGGAATACCAACGCAGTATGGGTTCGATAGAGCTTGAGCATCAAATACGCGTATGCCCTTCAAATATAAATAACGATGCTGAAGATCTTCATCAAGATCAACAGATAAAATATTAGACTCTTGAGATATATTAACTAACAGCCATTTTAAAGACTCTTTTAGTGGCTTCATCAACTTTTGATTAAAAGCATACTTACTTGTAACAACAGAATGAGATAACACTGAATTTAACAAGCTAAACAAAAGTGGTAATAACTCAAGTAACTGCTCATTTTCTGCTATTAGAAATCGGTACTCTAAAGAGCCTTTAATTTCTGACAATTCAGCTAGAGATACATTATTTTCGATAATAGTTAAGCGCAGTTCTAACAATGGGACTAACCAAGCTGATAAAGTAGATCGTATTTGTTTAATACTTGCCACCTTCTGCTGTCGACGTTGCTTTAGCGCTAAGGCTAATCCAACCGACGACAAACCAGCCAGAGCTCCAGTAAAGTCTTTTTGAAATAACACCTTATTATTCAATACTGACTCACCACGAAGCACTCTAACCAACCATGAAGTATTTTGTTCGGCCTCTGATTGAGAAATTCTTGGCGGGTAATTTAATACTTTAATATTGCCGCCAAGCGAGGCGGCTAAGTCGCCAACCGACGCTGGTCGGGTAAACCCGATGCTGGTATAGCGACATTGCTTTGCAATTGCCACTTTTTGTATCTCAGATTGCAAAACATGACTAACCACAGGTGTTATCGATAAATAACTATCTCGATAAGGCATACGGACTTGAATAGAGAACTTATCAACACTATCAGGGCTTTCTATTTTAGGAAGTAATCCCTTAATCCTGCCACACAAATTATTGAAATTTTTAACAGCTAAACCAAGCGCTTGAAAAGCAACTTTCCACTCTGCCGGAGCCACTGCTAATATGGTCGCGAGGCAACATAGTTGTCCCTGCCAAACAAACTGGCTACCAAATAGCTTTGCAAAATTCACTTTCGCACTATCATGAGACCACCCCAAAGTCTGCTCATAATTAGCACTACTCAATATTGCCGCATTTAAACTCGGTGATGGCAAAATCAATCTTTGCTTGCTGACTCTTATCTCTGGATATTTAAGATTATGAGTGTGCAACCATAAAACTTCATTTAAACATTGATCTAGGTGAAACTCACTTTGCAGGGTTTTCTTTGCTAAAACTTTATCAAGCAAGTCGTCTACTAATTTCCTCGAATAAGTCAGGTTAAGTAAAATAACAAGCGCAATACTTTCATATCCAGTGATATCTAATGGTTCTGTATAGGCTGTAAATCCACGTCGCAGAGCATTATCACGATCCTGAATATCGTCAATTTCCAGTAACTGTTTGAAATGAGTAATATCTACCATGCTGATAAGTACATTCCTTGTCTATCTGAGCCAAAACTACTTTTGTACTCAATAACTTGTCTTAAATAAAACACCCCAATATGAGGGGCAACACGCTGCTTTAATTTTTGCCGATAGCCCGAAGTCAAAACCCCATCTTGATAGAGTCGATACACTTGTTCGTGGGTGGTTGATAGTAGCACCGCCGTTTCAGCCACTGACACCAACATATCAGCCACATTAGGCTTTTTAGACTTAGGATGCGACTCAACTAACTTGCAAATGTATTTCATTAAGCCAATATAGATAAAATGTGGCTCTTTACCCTCAGGCAATAAACACTGGGAGTCTAAAATCAGATCACCAAAAATAAACTTAAATGCTGTGCGATTAAAAAGGTCAATTAGTCCCAACTCGGCACCTTTACTTATCTCATCTAATTCTTGATCAAATCCAATAGGCCAGTTTTCAAAATAACTTATAGACGCATGTGCTAGATCTTCAAAATAGACTTCATGACGCTTATAAAACCAAAGCAAAGCAGCAAATCGATGAGTCGCTGATGTGCCCATAAATAACAGAGGGTTGTTAGATAAAGCATCACCTTCAAATAAGCTACGTGACAATAAAACCGCCTGGTTATCAGCTTTCGCGCTAAGAGCAGTAGCAAACTCAAAGCCACAAGCACAGTGAGTAATGGACTCGTTCTCAATGTAATTGATAGGCAACTGACACTCAGGGCATTGATGAAGAAGTTCACACTCATGCTTGGCACATGCATTAATAGGTTTCAAATGCCAAATCTGGCGAATATAAGGATCTTCTTTAATGCATTGAGGACAAATCGGCACACTTTCAATACCCTCCTCATCTGCGTAACGAATAAAGCTCAACGGAATATCAACACCATTACGGTGCACTGCCGACATACCGCCAACGAACGTTCTATTCGAGCGTAGTAAGGCCAGTTTTTGTAGTTCGTGTGGAGGTAGATCAAGAAGGGTTTCTAGCAAGCTCAACGCTCGCATTCTAAAGTGGCTATTGTGTTTGGCGTGGTAAACATTAAGGCGTTTTAAATCGACAGGGAACGCACCATGGGCCTCAAAATCAAGCTCATGAAGTTCTTCACGTATTGCTAGACTGAGCTGCTCATAAGCATCAAAAAAGTTCTCTGCCACAACACGTAGCAAGTAACTTTCCAGCGATTCATCTTTAAACGCACGAGATTTAGGTGAAAATAGAAAAGCCATACCACACCAAAACTAAGGAATTCTTAGCTTAATTTATAGGCCTTTTTCTAAAATTACAAGAAACTCTTAAGATATGTTTATATCACTAAAGATAGTATGACTAATTCAACCGAAAACTTGACTTAAAACGATAACTTACTGCACATTAGCTGATAAGATAAAACCAAATTTTAAGGGCTCAAGCTAGATATATAGCAAAGCTCATGTACACATTACCGCTAAAAGCTTGATGTGTACTATTTAATACCCAAGAGAGATTAAATGTTAACAGGTAAAATACGTAATCAAATCGACCAAGTGTGGACTATGTTTTGGACCGGCGGCGTCGCCAATCCTATCTCGGTTATTGAGCAGATATCTTATCTGTTATTTATTCGCCGTTTAGACGAGCTACAACGTACCGCTGAGCGTCGTTCGCAAGCCACGGGTATTCCTATCGCCAATCCGACCTTTGGCCCTGATGAGCAAGCGCTGCGCTGGAATAGCTTTAAAGACAAAGACCCTGACGTGATGATGGATATAGTCCAAAATCAGGTGTTTCCTAAAATCAAAACCCTGCATAACGAAGGCAGCTTTGCCGAACACATGAAAGACGCCATCTTCATGATCCCGTCACCTAAGTTACTCGACCAAGTAGTGCAATTGCTTAGCGCCATCAATATGGACGACAAAGACACCAAAGGCGACTTGTACGAATACCTGCTCAGTAAATTGCAACAATCGGGTGTCAACGGCCAGTTCCGTACTCCGCGCAACATCATTCAAATGATGGTTGAGCTAATGCAGCCAAAACTGGGTGACACCATTTGTGATCCATCGTCAGGCACTTGCGGATTTTTAATGGCGGCGCTTGAATACGTTGAAAGCCACTATAAGCAAGACGTTAACAAGCCAGAAAACCGTAAACATGTGAATAATGCTATGTTTACGGGGTTCGACTTTGATAAAAGCATGCTGCGTATTGGCGCGATGAACATGCTGCTGCACGGCATTGAAAACCCAAGCGTACTGTATCGCGACAGCTTACAAGACCAAGGCGATGCCAATATCAGTGAAGCCTACAACCTTATATTGGCCAACCCGCCGTTTAAAGGCTCGGTTGATTTTGACATTGTCGCCCCTGATTTACTGCGCGCATTAGGTAAAAACCCTGCTGCCAAAAAAGCTGCGGCAAAATACAAAACCGAAATTGATGAAAACGGTAACGAGACTCAAGTCGAAGTCAAAGTCAAAGGCCCAACCGAAAAGTCTGAGTTACTGTTTTTAGCCCTAATTTTACGCATGCTAAAAGTCGGTGGCCGTGCAGCGGTGATCGTGCCAGACGGAGTTTTGTTTGGCTCAACTAAATCGCACAAAAGCATTCGTGAAAAAATCATCAACGAGCAAAAGCTTGAAGCGGTTATATCATTGCCATCAGGGGTGTTTAAGCCTTATGCCGGTGTTAGCACCGCGATTTTAATCTTCACCAAAACTAACTCAGGCGGCACCGACAAAGTGTGGTTTTACGACATGCTTGCTGATGGTTTCTCGCTGGATGACAAACGTACACCTCTGTTTAAGGATGGCGAAACGGCTACTCATGAGCAAAGCAACATTGCCGATATCATTGCTCGTTTTATCAGCCTGACCAATCCTGATGGTACGCCAAACCTTGCTAGCCCTGAGCACAGCCGCAAAACCACCGAGCAAAGCTTTATGGTGCCAGTGGCGAGCATTACTGCCAACGACTGCGATTTAAGTCTCAATCGATACAAAGAAGTCGTGTACGAAGAAGTGCAATATGACTCACCCAAAGTGATATTAGGGCGGATTAAAACCCTGCAAGCACAAATGGTGAACGGTGTAAGTGAGTTGGAGAAACTGTTGTGATGAATTTGGTTTCTTTAGATTCAATTTTGACTTTTTATCGAGGTATAACTTTTAAACCTGATGATAAAGTGGATGCTGGGACTGATGGGTCTGTTGTTTGTTTACGAACAAAAAACATTCAAAAAGAGCTTGATGAAAGGGACTTGCTAGCAGTACCTTCGAGTTTTGTTAAACGTGATGAATTATATGTGCAAAAGGGCGATATTTTAATATCATCTGCTAATAGTTGGGATTTAGTTGGTAAATGTGTACGAGTAAATAAAACTCGCTACAAATCAACAATCGGTGGTTTCATTTCAATGCTAAGACCTAAAGCTGATTTGGTCGATCCCGATTATCTTTTCCGTTTTTTATCTATGGATAAAACCCAAGATAGTATTAGGCATCTGGGAAAACAGACAACTAACATTTCTAACTTAGATAGAGTTAGATTTCTACAACTTCAAATCCCACTCCCACCACTTGAAACCCAAAAGCAAATTGCGGCGGTGTTAGAAAAATCCGACCAACTGCGTAAAGACTGCCAGCAAATGGAGCAAGAACTAAACCGCCTCACCCAGTCAGTGTTTATTGATATGTTTGGTGACCCGGTGACTAATCCGAAAGGATGGAAGAAACTACCTTTAAAAACAATCGTTAAAGATTTTTTTGGTGGAAAAAGTCTAGTTGCTGCAGATGATCAATTTAGTAAATACAGACATAAAGTATTGAAAATAAGTGCTGTAACTTCAGGCACCTTTAAGCCTGAAGAAGTAAAACCTTTACCAAATGATTATGAACCGCCAGAAGATCATTTCGTGAAAATTAACGACCTTTTATTCAGTCGGGCAAATACAACGGATTTAGTTGGTGCAACAACGATGGTTTTTGATAAGCACGATGGGTTAGTTTTACCAGATAAATTGTGGCGTTTTATCTGGAATGATAATAATGACATATCCCCGGTGTTCATTTGGCAACTTTTGAGCGAAAAAGGTATGCGTAAGGAAATCAGCAAGCTTTCATCGGGCTCAGGTGGTTCTATGAAAAATATATCAAAAGGTAAACTTAAAACATTACCGGTTATATTGCCGCCTCTAAATCTTCAACTGAAATTTGAACGGATCTATTTAAAATTAAGAGATGAAACTGAGCGTAATAAACAAATTAGTTTATTTACTCAAGACGCCTTCAACGCCCTAATGCAAAAAGCGTTCAACGGCGAACTAAACCTCGATAACGCTAAAACTCAATAAGATGTAAAAGGAACTTACATGTCAAATACTGCTAACGTTTCAACAGACGCTCAAGGCTGCCCAACAGACGAACAGGGTTTTGCTCATGGCGGCAGCACTTTTGGCGTTAGCAATTTCGACTTTATGGATGTGGCGATTGCAAGCGGGTCATCTAATGACTTGTATTCAGCAAATTGTGCTGAAATACAATTACGCGCTAAAAACGCTGAGGCTAACATCAAAAGTGACCCACGTATTGCAGGTTTTTATGCCCGTAATGCATTGGAGTTAATGGTTGAAACCGTATTTGACATCGACAACTGGCTAACACGCCCACGGCATGACGCGACGTTAATGTCGTTGATTCATGAGCAAGGCTTTAAGCAAAACCTCAGCAGTAATTTATTCCCTAAGCTGAAACTGATTATTAAAATCGGTAACGAAGCCGTACACGGCAGAAGTGCCCCGCCACAGCGTGATGCATTACAAACGGTAAAAGAGCTGCACCATGTATTGTACTGGCTGGTGCGCACCTACACCCCAGAGTTAGATAGACAAACATTTAGCGTAAAACCGTTTGATGAAGCGTTAATTCCGCAAAAACTCGCCATTGATGCCACGCTAGTAGCCAAAGCGATGAGTAGCATTAAGCGGGTACAAGAGCTAGAAAAACAGCTGGCTGAAACGGACAATGTTAAACGCCAAGAATACCAGCAACAGTTAAATGATAACGCCGCATTAAAAGCGGCTAATACTGCCTTACTTGAGCAAATTGCTAAGGCGAAGCAAAGCGCCGAGGTTCAGCTAGACCCCCATGATTACAATGAGACTGAAACCCGTGATTACCTTATCGATACCTTGTTGCATGAGGCTGGTTGGCCATTAAGCCATGAACGTGACCGAGAATATAAGGTCACCACCATGCCAGTATCGAGTGCTAACCCGAATGGTAATGGCTATGTTGATTATGTGCTGTGGGGCGATGATGGTACTGCGCTGGCAGTAGTAGAGGCTAAGCGCACTAGCCGCCGCCCAGAAGATGGCCAACAGCAAGCCAAACTGTATGCAGATTGCTTACAAAAACAATGTGGCGTGCGCCCTGTAATATTTTACAGCAACGGTTACGAAACCCGCCTGTGGGATGATTATTTTTATCCTCCACGTAAGGTACAAGGTTTTTATACCAAGGCAGAACTTGAGTTAATGATAAAGCGACGTAAAGATCGCAAAGCATTTTTTACCACGAGCAATGGCACTGACCATGTTGAAACAACAAACCTCGACATCGATAACAACATCACTAACCGCCATTATCAAAAAGCGGCTATAACCCATATTTTGCAAGATTTTGAATTAGAGCATCAGCGCAAAGCGCTGTTAGTGATGGCTACTGGCACAGGTAAAACCCGTACAGTAATTAGCTTGGTGGATTTACTGGTTAAAAACGATTGGATTAAAAACATCGTGTTTTTAGCCGACCGCAACGCCTTATTAACCCAAGCGAAAAAGAACTTTGTTAAACAGTTGCCGCGTGTAAGCTGCTCTATTTTAAGCTCAGGCCAGAGTAAAGACAGCATTGAAAGCCGCTTGTATTTTGCCACTTACCCCACAATGAAAAACCTACTCGACCGTGGTGCCGATGAGCGACCATTCGGTGTAGGGCATTTTGATTTAATTATTGTCGATGAGGCGCATCGCTCTGTGTATTCAAAGTATCGTCAAATTTTTGAATACTTCGATGGTTTATTAGTTGGCTTAACCGCTACCCCAAAAGATGAAGTTGAAAAAGACACTTATAGCATTTTTGACTTACAAAAAGGCATGCCGACTTACGCTTATGAAGATGTCAGCGCCTATGCCGAAAAGTACCTAGTACCACCGACTAAGATAACCGTTAAAACTAAATTCTTGCGCGATGGCATTAAATACAAAGAGTTGTCGAAAGATGAGCAATTAGAGTGGGAAAGCAAAACAGAGCTTGAGGATCGTGAAGAGGTTTTATCGTCAGAGTTAAATAAATTCTTGTTCAACGAAGATACCGCAGAAAAAATGTTCGCCCAGCTAATGAGTAAAGATTTACTTGGCGGCATTCATGTTGAAGGCGGCGATGTGATTGGTAAAACCATTATATTTGCGACTAACAACGACCATGCAGTATTTTTAGAAACCGTGTTTAACAAGAACTACCCCAAGTGGGCAGGTAAGCTGGCTCGGGTTATTACCTTTAAAGAAACCTATGCCCAAAGTTTAATTGATGAATTTGGCGGTGATGAAAACGATCGTAAAGACTTTGACCCGAAAAACCCGACTTGCCGCATTGCGATATCGGTAGACATGCTCGACACCGGTATTGACGTGCCAGAAGTGGTGAACCTGGTGTTTTTTAAGGTTATCCGCTCTAAGGTAAAATTTACCCAAATGATTGGCCGTGGTACTCGCTTATGCCCCGATTTATTTGGCCCGAATGACCATAAAACCACCTTTAAAGTATTCGATTATTGCCAGAACTTTGAATACTTTGACGCCAATCCCGAAGGTTTACCCGTAAGTGTTGCTCAACCGGTGACTCAACAAGTGTTCGAAAAGCGGGTAAAGCTGAGTACCTTGCTTAACCATCGCCTGCAAGATGAAAGTTACCAAGACAAATACCCAGAAGATTGTGATTTATTACGTGGGTTAAATACCTATCAGCTTGATATGTTGCATCATCAAGTGACCGGTATGAACCTAGATAACTTTATTGTTCGCCCCAAGCGCCAAGCGGTTGAACCGTTTTTAGAGCGCACTTATTGGAACAATATTGATGACACTAAGTTTACTGAGCTAGAAAGCCATGTATCTGTATTACCCACGGAGGCAGAAGCCTTTAATCAAGATGAGCAACCCAATAACTTATCTAACCGTTTTGATAATATTATTTTGACCATGCAACTGGCTTTGCTTGAAAAAGGTATGGTGCCTGAGCAATCTCGATTACGGGTGATGGAGTTTGCTCAGCAGCTTGAAGCCAAATCAACCATTCCAGCGATACAAGCTCAATTACAGCTTATTCAAGACATACAAACCCATGAGTTTTGGCAAGACATCCATCTAGTCACACTAGAAGACATTCGTAAGCGTTTACGCAATTTAATGTTCGCCTTAGACAAAGACAAAAAAGAAGTGGTTTACACCAATTTTATTGATGATGTGCAAGGCGTTGATGATGTGACCAGCGTTTATCAAAGCCCAACCATGGACTTAGCTCAGTATCGTAAAAAAATTGAGCTGTACATTAAAGATCATCAAGACCAGTTAACCATTCAAAAGCTCAAACGTAATATGCCCATTACTCAATCGGACTTAGACGTACTCGATGGTTTATTGCTTGAAGCCAGTGGAATGAGTGACATTGATGTTTATCATGCCCAAATACTGCAAGAGAAGCCCTTAGGCACGTTTATTCGTCAGTTAGTAGGACTTGACTTAAATGCAGCTAAAAAAGCCTTCAGCAGCTTTTTAGACGCTGGCGTATACAACGCGGAACAAATTAACTTTGTGAACCAAGTCATCGATTATCTTGCACACAACGGCATACTTGATATGGCACAAATATTTGAACCACCATTTACCGATTTTCACGGCGAAAGCGCCTACGGCTTTTTTGACGAAGGTAAAGTGGTCGAGCTGTTTGGGGTGATCAGGAAAGTGAATGCCAATGCAAGTGTTACTGATGAGCCGATGACGGCTTAGAACTTAATAAATTATTTAATTAAATCAATTAGACTAGTTTGGTTTGATTGTAGACAAGGAAGAGATCTCACTATATTTACTAGTAATATTTCAATGCAGTTTAATGCGATTAATTTAAAACAAGGAACGAATGGTGCATCGACATAATTTTGAATTGTTACAAAAAGAAGCTATTAGGCTTATCAATATTGAATCCAATTTTTTAGCTGAGCTGGATCATGTTCCAGGTTTGATAATGCCACAGCAAGCAGAGAAACAGACTTTTGATCAAACGTCTGTTAAGCATCGGGTTGAAGTATTACAAGGAGAAAAAATTAAGCTAGAAAATCAAGAATTAGTAATTGCGGTAGTGGGAACGATGAAAGCAGGTAAATCCACCACTATTAACGCAATCGTAGGTACAGAGATTTTGCCCAATCGAAATAGACCGATGACGGCACTACCAACATTAATTCGACATGTTGTTGGCCAGAAAGAGCCTATTTTACATCTTCAAAATAACCAGCCATTAAATGCATATTTACAGACACTTCAGTCAGGCTTGGGTAAGTCAAAATTTGGCATAGAAAATCAAGAAGATATGGAGCCCGTGATACGCCATATTGAAAGTGGAAAGCCTTTTGAAAAGGAATATATTGGTAAAGAAAATATTTATGAGTTTCTGAAAATGTTGAACGACTTAGTTCGTTTCAGTGTTGTATCGAATACCGATTTTCCCTTCGCACATTATAACAAAATTGATGAGCTACCTGTTATTGAGATTGAGTTCTCTCATTTAAGCAATTACACCGAGCAGGTTGGTAAATTAACATTGCTAGACACACCAGGTCCAAATGAGGCTGGTCAGGAACATTTAAAACCAATGTTACGTGACCAACTTAAAAAAGCTTCCGCGATCCTCGCGGTGTTGGACTATACCCAGTTAAAATCAGATGCTGATGGTGTTGTAAGGAAAGAACTTCAAGATATTGCTGAAACTTGTGGCGATCGCTTATTTGTTTTAGTTAACAAATTTGATCAGCGAGACCGCAATGCTGATTCTGCAGAACAAATTCAACACTATGTGGCTGAGAATTTAATGGCGGGAGCAGTCGCACACGAAGCTGTATATCCAGTATCAGCAAGTCGTGCTTATTTAGCATCACGAGCAAAGATGGAGGTTAAACTAAACCAGAGCTTAGATATCAAGCAATCTTGGGTAGAGGATTTTGGTAAAATCGCGTTTGGTGAAGATTGGCTAGACGATATAGTTGATAGCGATAGTGTACTAAAAAAGGCTGATGGGATATGGAAAAAAGCAGGCTTTGAATTGCCTTTACAACATGTGATTCAGAACTCCTACAAAAAAGCAGGAGTGCTGTCGTTAACAGCTGCAGCAAGTAAGCTTGATCATACTGCTCGAGATTTGGAAAACTTTTTAGAGCTTCGTAATACTGGTTTAAGAACAAGTACAGATGAGCTGAATGGGCTTATTAGTAACCTGAATCATGATATAGAACGTTTAACCTACTTAACAAAGCAGACAAATCAGAAGTTACAAAGCTCTGCCGACGATCTTGAACAGTCTTATATCGATGTATTTTCAAATATTGAAAAAAAGGTTATGAGCAATATTAGCTTTTACTTTAAAGAAGGAAAAGAAAAAGAAAAGACTCAGGCTGAAGCTAAAAAATCGAAAACTAAAGCTAAAAAAACTACAGGTATATTCCAGCATTTGTTTGTTCAGGCAGAAGGCAATACTGGAAATAAGGACTTTGATCCAAACAGCCCAAAGATACAGTTTGATAGTGCAGATGATGCTAAAGAATTACTTAACAAAATACGTAAAAGTTTGGATACGATTGCAAGTGATTCAACAGCAAACCAATTGCCGATCCTGAAAAACGCAATTAGTGCCTTTGAACTTTATCTGAACAATCAAGTTAAAAGTGACTGCGAAAAGTTACTTAATAGTATTCAACACAACCTAGAGAGTAATAACTTCAAGCTTGATATCCGCATGCCTGATATCCACATCCTTCGCTCAATAGATTTGCTTAGTAATGCAGATTTAAGTGATGTACAAGAAAAATCAAAAACGGTTACTAGACAGCGCCGACAAAGTGGTGGTTGGGGGACAGTATGTCGCTGGTTCAATACCGATGATTGGGGGTGGGAGAGCTATCAAAGAGAAGAAAAATACTTTGAAATCGATATTGAAAAAATTCGCAAAAATATTAGCAAGGTATTGAAAAAAAATCTAAAAGAAACGTCAGAAAATGTGGTTCAGGAGATTATTTCTCCCCTCAAGCTAGAAGTCAAAAAGCTATTCAGTGAATTAAGTCACATCATAGAGAGCATTCGTCAGGATTTACTGCAAAGTGTTGCCGATCATCAAAAATCAAAGAATGAACAGGAAGAGTTAATGTCTTGGCTAGACAAACATAGCAAGCAAGCTCACCTTATACATATAGATAGTGAAGGACTAGTTGAAGATGTGGGGGGATTACTTGTCCACTCCCAAAGCAAGGAAGGCAATGATGGAAGATAACATAAAACTGAATAGTGATGTTTGTCAGATATTATCTGCCGTACCAGAAAAGTTTGTGGTCGATTTTGCCAATAACATTACGGTGGCCCAGGATCATGAACGTATCCAGCGCACTCAAAAAAGCTTTTTTCAACGCTTATATAGTGGAGCAACAGGGCAAAACTGGCAACGCCAACATGAAGTGAACTCAAGTATCATCAAAATAGCTGAGTCTCAGTTAATCATGTTGACTGATTTAAACAATAGTGTGGCACTGGGCTTTAAAGCTATTAGCAAAGTTACTAATAGATTGAACGATCTGTCCACTAATGTTGCAGATATAGCTGATTTTGCAGTTAATACACGAACAACTCTGGAGCAATTAAACAGCCAGTTTTCAGAACGTTTTTTCCAATTAGAGCAACGGCTAGCTAGAGTAGAGTTAGAAGCATCCGCAGCACAACAGGTTAGCTATGTATTTAATCAATGGGCTGCAGGGCACTTCCAGCATCTACCTGTTGCAGGACGAGCTTATGCAGCTTTAGAAGAACTGAATTGGGGCGACTATGGCAGATTAATCCGAACAGCTGAACATCATCAGTTGGATAGAATGTTGGATGGTTTAAGTAATCGCCTGATGATTCAGATGCGTGAGGATACAGAGCTCTGCAAAAATACTCGGGTTGATTATCGGAGTTGGCTACGTCCAGAGAGTTTATTAACCCAAGATTATCAATATGCGATTGAATATTTAGCCGAGGATTACCAAAATACCTCAGCACCATTCATTAATAGTTTGTTTGTGGGGAGCCAAGAATTGCCTATGGCCGTTCCAAGGATCTGTACTGCAGAGCGACTTTCTGATGCTTTAGTGGATGAAGTATTTCGGGAGGCGTCATGAGCCCGATGAAAGTAGGTTTAGTTCTTTCTGGTGGGGGGGCAAAAGGAGCCTATCAGGTTGGTGTATTGAAGGCACTAAAAGAACTAAAAATAGAAGTACATGCTATTTCTAGTGCAAGCATTGGTGCATTAAATGGTGCGATTTTAGCTTCAGCCGATACTTTCGATGATGGAATAGCTAATTTGGAAGAAATTTGGCGATACCTCGCTGATAACTCACCAGTTGAGATGAAGTATTCGGTCTATCCTTATTTCCTGGCTTCTGCAGGAGTTCGTTTCAATCCAATGTTTGCAGGACTGCTTGCTGGATTGCCGAAAGCAACCAGATGCCTTTTCCCTGAGCAAGACTGCTGGCAGCCTTCAATATTAAGCAATGAACCGCTTAAAAAACTTTTAGATAAACACCTCTGTTTAGATAAATTAAGCACAGGTGTACCATTTTATGTGTCTGTATTCAAAAGTCGCGGCTTGCTAATGGACATTAGTGGTATTCTTGGCGCTGAGTTTGGAATTATTGAAAATCCTGACTCAGAGTATTTTCACCTTCAAAGTTTACCACTTGCGCAGCAGCACAAAATGTTAATGGCATCAGCGTCTATTCCTATTTTATTTAGTAAGCAAGGAATTGATGATGCTGTTTACACCGATGGAGGCCAGGGATCATGGAGCAAACAACATGGTAATACGCCTATTCAACCACTAATAGATGCCGGTTGTAATATGTTGATTGTAAATCACTTAAATGATGGCTCGTTGTGGAGTCGTCATGATTTCCCAGATACAACCATTTTGGAAATTCGCCCTCAAACTTCACTTGGCCGAGATAAAGGAACTACAGGGGCCGTGAAAGATATTCTTGGCTTTAACTGTGAGAAAATAAACTCATGGATGGAGCAAGGTTATGTTGATGCTAAAGCTTGTGTGACAAAAGTGTTGGAACTAAGCGAATCTAGGCATAATCTAAAGTCTTCGAAACAGTTGCTTATAGAAAGCGATAAAGCTAGTGAAGCTGTCGATAGACGACTCTCTGACTCAATGTCGGCTTTAAACACAATGAAAAGCAAATGTTGATAGAGAATTATCAAAGACCAATCTAATAGATATAAACAGCCATAGTTTCTTTATTTCTAAATCAATCTGTCTTAATTTTCTGTAATAATAAAGCCCTTTCTTCTTCACTCATCTTTTCAAGTAAGCACAGCAACTCAGCTGTGCTTTCTGATTCACAAAAAAAGTAAGCCACAGGTACACCTAGCTCATCGGCCATGGCCTTTAAGGTGGTGTAGTCAGGGGTGTGCTTGCCCTTTTCATAATGATTCATGCGCGCGCTTGCCGTACCGGGTTCCATACCCAATTGGATACCAAGTTGCTTTTGGCTAATACCCTTAGCCTTTCTTGCCTGCTTAAGCCTATGCGGCAATGGGTTAATCTGTTTTTCTGACACGAGTTCATTTTTATTATTAATTCCAGATAACTTAGATTGTCTTAGTTTTTTGCCTTGAGGTATACTAAGGAATCCTTAGCTTTTTGTATCTAATTGTCAAGTTTTTAGATTCAAACAAAAAGTTAAGCTATTGCCATGAAGAAGTAACAATGGAATGTCACAAAAAAACACCTTGGATGAACTCTTTACTTATTGAAATTATTATAAATTGGTAGTTAACGTGACAGTATCTGTTATCAGCATAAATGAAGTTATCCTTAACATTTTGATGGATAAAAAATTACAACAAATTAGTGCAGTTGAGCTAAAAAATTTGTTTCTGGATGCTTGTCCGGCCTCAAAAAACAAACAAGCTGCTCAATTAGTTCATAGAACACTCAATAAATTGTGTCGGTATCAGTTTTTCGAAAAAGTAGCTGTAGGTAAAAAAGTAATGTTTTCAAAAACAGCACAATTTGATGAAAGCCGCCTTAGTGACAGTAAATCTAAGTCTGAAGTTATTTATCCGAGCGAAGTAAAAACAAGCATGACAAATTCAAATGAACTAAAAGCAACACTTAATCAATACCAGATAGATCTACTTGGGCTGATTGGTGAAGCTGAAGAGTTTAAAAGGCTTATTAATGATTATCCGGAAGCTAAAACGACACTTTACCCTCGCTATATGCAGGCTAAAAACCAAAGTTCAACGATGTTTGGCAAGATCAATGCTATTGAAGTTTTTATAAACAGTTTAGAGGCCAGTTAACATGATAAAGCTCAGAGATTGGCAAACGCGATGTGTTAAACATGCTCTTAATATCTATCAATCACAAAGTCATTTTTTATGTTTAGCGACACCAGGTGCAGGCAAAACTGTGATGGCATCTGAGCTTGCGATGAGATTATATGAACAAAACAAAATTGATTTTATTTTGTGTTTTTCACCATCAACAGAAGTAAATGAAAGTATTCAGCAGACATTCTCAAATAGATTTAAACGTCAATTTAACGGGCTAATTGGCGCTATAGGCGGGGTATATACCTACCAATCAATGCCTTCCTTATCTGATGAGGTCTGGAAATTAATACGCAGTCATAATGTGTTTGTGATAATGGATGAGATACATCATCTTAAAGGCACTGAAGTTGGTAATGCCAATGCTTGGGGAGAAGAGGTATTGATCAATATTCAAAAGCAAGCTCGCTACACTCTTGCCCTTTCAGGTACGCCATGGCGCTCTGATAATGCCCCTATTGTATTATCGACATTTACTGAACCTGATAACACAATTCATTGTGATTTTATCTACGGCTTAAAGGAGGCAATTGCTGATGGAGTATGCAGAGAACCTAAAATAGTGCTGATTGATAACAATAAAATAAACTTGGAAAGTAACAATCTTCAAGAGTCATTTTCTTCAATTGAGCAATTACTGAGTAAGTCTAAGGTGAGCTTTCAAGGACTCATTACACACCCAAAGATAATGGAATATATGCTGGGTGAAGGTGTTAACAAACTAAATGAAATCCGCGAGCATAATCCAAAAGCAGGTGGATTAGTTATTGCTACATCGATTCAGCACGCAAAGCAGTTACATCACATTTTAGTCGATAAACTCAAGCAAACTGCGAGTATTGTTACTTCAAAAGTACAACGCCCATCCTTAATTATTGATAATTTTCGACGCAGTAAAGTACAGTGGATTGTTAGTGTGGGAATGGTAAGTGAAGGGACGGATATACCGAGACTACAAGTTTGTTGTCATTTGAGTAGGATAAAGACTGAAATGCATTATCGGCAAGTTTTAGGTCGAATACTAAGAGTGACTGACGATAAAGATCAGCAAGCTTGGTTGTTTACGTTAGCTGAAAAAAACCTTACCGAATTTGCATATCGCATTAATGAAGACTTACCAGAAAAAACAGTTGTGTTTGAAAAATCAATTTCTGATGAGTTAGATTTAACATCTGAAGCGTCATATGACGCAGAGCCAGAAACGACTTTTGACTTTAATATAGACTTGAATTTAACTCAGGATAAAAAGCCTGTAAATCCGCCACAGAATTTATCAGATCTTGATGAAGAAAACCTTTATAACTTGACGCTACTTGGTGGTTTCAAGGAAAAAATAGTGAAGATGTTTGATGCTCATTTTCTGAGTAACTGAGCTAAAGTTTTTGATTCTGAAAACTCACGAGAAACAAGCATATCCTCAGGGCTCATTGCATTCGAGTTATATCTAGAAGGTTTGATCACTTCAGATATTCCTATTTCGAGAACTGGCTGCTTAAAAGGATTTAGAGATTCTTTATCTTTAATGTCAATATTGAAGATCTGGCTATACGCTTCAGACAAGTGCTCACAATTTAAAGTGTCGGAATTGTTGCTAAGAGCTATTTTCAGCGCTTCTAAAAGTAAATGCTTTAGAATCCTATTTTCACCTCGGCTTGCCGCAAACAATGGTATAGAAATTTGTTGGCTCTCGAGTTTTGGTGGCTCACTGAATGGCATATGTTTGGCCAACCCACCCAAATATTCTAGAAAGTACTTCCTGTCATTTTTAAGGCTAAAATACTCTAGTTTTCTTCTTCTCACTAAGCGAGATGACCACTGTGGTTCTTCAGCAATTTGTTCGGCCCAAGGCATACCGACTAACACAATTGGGACTTTTGCTTCTTCACTTATATACTTCAACGCATTTGCAATTAATTGTCGCTCTTGAATTGTTTTGAACTCGATTAATTCTTGAAACTCATTAATGATAAGTAGCTCAACTTTGGCCTTAACCAAACTATCGACCAGTTTTTTCCTCATGTCAGTGGCATAGCCGCGCTTCTTTCTTTGATGGCTACCAAAAAGTTCAAGGTCCATCAACATCTGAGTTAATGTGGCATCCAACCCCTTACCACTAGATATACGACTCACTAGGACAGGCATAGATTCACGACCGTAACTCTGGCTAGCGAAGACACGTTTTATGTAGTGATTAATCAGATGGCTTTTGCCTACACCGGTATCACCCGTTAATAGCATGCATTGTTGATCAGATTGAAAATGACGATTTAACCTTAACTCATCAAAATCGTTAAAAATGATTTTAACTTGTGGATGAAGGACCATACAGTCACTAAATATTTGTAATTGCTCGATCTGAACAGAGCTTAAATTCTTCATTCAAAATCCTCTAAATCATCATCCCAGCTATCGAGAATATCTTTGATATTCTGTTCCGGTTCATTGGAGATTAAAGGCAACAATTCATTTTTTTCAAGCTTAATTGTACCTTGCCCAGTATTACTAATATCAGCCAGTTGAGCCTGTTTCTTAACAGCAGTAATTTTAGCTTTTGTTTTGAATGTAATAAATGATTCTTGCTCTTGCTTAACTCGCGCATGAATTGCCATTCGGGCTTTAGCTAGCCCCAAATTATCTTTACCTTCCCTAATCACCTCGCGATTAATTTGCTTAATCACTTTATGCTCGTGGAGGCTCAATCCCTTGGTATAACCACTATTATCTGTGCAGGGTACTTTGATGTAACCGCCTAACTCTTCAAGATACACGTGAATATTAGATAGATCATCAGGGTCTACTTTTATGATTTTTTTGATAGTCTCTTTGCTTTGTGGGTAATGTTTTCTGTAATCAGCCAAAGCAGTAGAGTCATACATTAGTTCTTCGTATTTAAAGCCATTTCTGGTTAAAGTACGCTCATCTGAAATACCCATCAACACAGTAAATCGTTGTTCGTCCTCTTTACTCATCTTTAATGGAGGGTAAATATCAAAACCACGCTGCCACTGTTTTACTGGAATACGTGTTTCACGTGAATTTGAATCTTGGTGATAAACATCAACAATCCAACGATGAAACTCTTCAACAAAAACAGAGAAGCGCATAATGGCGTCTTTTTCAGGTTTATAGTCTTCTTTTGCTAGAATATTAGAGAAAGTTTTACCTGGTAACTCAGTTAAAAAGCATTCATTTATCATCCCGAAAAAACGTTCTACAAATGGCTTTAACCAAGGTTTACGAACAGGATTATATTGGATGTTTATACCTGTTTCTTTGCAAGCATGCTCTAAGCTTTTAGACCAAAATTCTGCGCCATTATCCACAACTAGATTTTCAAATTTACCAAAACAAGGCCAATCATTCTGAAGCTTGATATCAAGCCCTTCAAATGATTTGGGTTTTATTGCATGTACGATTGCCTTGGCAGCTGAAACATATGAAGGTGACCGGTAACTTAAGTGAAACCCCAAAACACAACCACTAAAAACATCGACGATTAAAGTTAAATATGGCCTGCCTAGCGGGATAGATAACTCATCATCAAGCAGGATTAGATCAAGTGGTGTGTGATCGATTTCCACACGTTCTAATATTCGAGTCGGGGGTATATGTGATGAGCAATAAGCAAACCACTGATCAGCTTTAAATTTACCATGCCGCGCCACTGCAACAGGATAAGGAGGCAGTGACTTTATTCTTTGGTTAAAGCTTTTGTAAGAAATGATAGGAATTTGTCCATCAACAATGTTTTCATTCTCAATGGTTATGGCGTCTTTATAGTATTGATATGCTGTAGATACTCTGGGTCTTTTAGCATCTAAAAAACGAGTTAGGGCTTGCTCAAAAAAGGCTTCATCTCCCTGAGCTCGACTTGTTCTGTTGCCCATTCTATGTCGCTTAGCGACTAATGATGCAAGATCGCCGTTACTGTCAATGTAGCTTTTACGCCAACGAACTAATGTTCGCCAATTAGGGCGTTTTTCCATAGAAGTAGCAAAAATTGTATCAAGAATAGGATCTAGACTTTTTTGAGTCCATCCTGTTATATTTTTTCTCTCTATAAAAGCAATAAGTTGATATTTATCGAGAGCTTTATTTTTTAAATAATCAGAAAAGGTATCTAAATCTCGTTTCACTAAAGCTACATCGTCTAATTTCACATATTGAATAGGTGTATCGGGTTTCCTAACTAATTCAGAATCACTGAACTCATCCTCAAAGTCTATCATTCAATACACCATACTGAAGGGTTACAAGTAAGATCATCCTGGTTTAAGTTGGTCTTGATTAATCCTTTATGTATCAGAGAATAAAGATATGACCTAGCCTCACCTAATGATAATGACTGTTTTATTGCGACATCATTTACACTTATTTTTCCTGATCTTTTTATAAGCTTCAGCAATTCAATTTGAATAGTATTTAAGCCATATATTCCCGAATAACGGTGCAATATTTTAAGGTTGTTTAGAATAGGATTTACGCGGATTTGACGTTCTGTTACCAAAATAAGATCTGCTCCCAAGGACTGGACTGCCACTTTCTTAGCTACAAATTTAGCTCTAAAGATTGGATCGAATGTTTTACTATAAGGTTTGTATTCATGGAACTTAACTGTCCCATCGATAAAGTGAACTATCGCATCAGGTGTATAGGGCAGTTTTTTGCCCTCAAAATCGTAATAAAACCCTTCAGGCTGACTACCAAACACCTTTATAAAGTCATTGTATTCATGATGAAAACACGCATCAAACTCCAATGAACTTTCACACATTATTGTTTCACTAACTTTTGCGCTAGCGAATTTAAATACGTTTTTGTTCGGTGATGGTTTACGTAAGCTTCTTATATACATGAGTTAAATTCGCAAAAATACAGTACACTTAGTGTACTATCATACGAGAATTTGTCAACGTATGAGTTATTAACATCTCAAGATACTGATTTTAAAAATAATGGATTTTGTAATATAATTACAAAATCCATTTTTATGTCAAACTATGGGTTAATTATGTCAAGCTATGGGTGTATTATGTCAACGTATGGGTTCAGCGACAACATTGTTGTTAGTAATCAAAACCCAACTGAGCTTTAATCCCATCATTAAACGCGTGTTTTATCGGTTGCACTTCGCTGACGGTGTCGGCTAATTCAATGATGTCACGATGACAAGCGCGGCCAGTAATAATCACATGTTGCATCGCAGGGCGATTTTTTAATGCCGTTAATACCCGCTCAAGCTCGATATAGTGATAACTGACCATGTAAGTCAGCTCATCAAGTAATACCATGTTAATCGATTCATCTTTAAGCAATTTTTCTGCTTCTAGCCAAGCTTCCATTGCCGCTTGGGTGTCTTTTGCTTTGTCTTGGGTGTCCCAGGTGAAACCCGTGCCCATCACATGAAACGGCACCCCTGCGCCTGCTAATAAATTACGTTCGCCACAAGCCCAAGAACCTTTAATAAATTGCACTACCGCCGCTTTATGGCCATGGCCTACAGCACGAGCAACGGAGCCAAAACCTGATGTCGATTTACCTTTTCCGTTACCGGTTAGTACCAGCAAAATACCTTTTTCTTCTTGGGCTGCGGCAATTTTAGCGTCAACACCCACTTTGACTTTCTGTTGGCGGGCTTTATGACGTTCAGCTTTGCTTGCATCAATAGCGCTAGCTTGTTCGTTGTCGTGGTGATCAGTTGTCATGAGATTATTCCTTTCAATGTATTCATATCCAAATGCGCTTCTAATACATCGGCAAGACGATTTAGTTGCTGCTCGCGAATTTGGTTAATATCAATAGCATGGTGACTCGCTAAGCCTGCCCATTGCAAAATAAGTTGGCATGCAGCGGGATGATCGAATAATCCATGCACATAGGTCGCTAAAATTTGTTGGTCATTGCTCACCATGCCATCGAGCTTGGTGATCGGCATTGTCTGCTGTGCATCTTGTTCAATCGATAGCGGCTGCGTTACATCACTTTGAGTGAGTGAAGACTCACCACAATGGATCTCATACCCACTAAACTCTGCCTGCTGGTGTTGTAAGCGTAAGTGACCCCTTACTTGAGTTAAGGTTTTACTAACCGTTAATACGGTAGTAATAGGTAATAAGCCCAATCCTTTGCTGCAACCGGCAATGTCTTCAATGCCTAAAGGGTCATCAATTAGCTCACCGAGCATTTGATAACCGCCACAAATCCCGATGACTTTACCGCCGTAACGTAAATGGGTTTTGAGTTTAATATCCCAACCTTGTTGACGCATAAAAGCCAAATCTGCGCGGACATTTTTACTGCCTGGTAAAATAATGACATCGGCGTTAGGCCATACCGTCGAGCTTGCATCGCTTTGCATAGTCACATAATGAAAATCAATATGCGGGTGTAAACGCAGCGGATCAAAGTCGGTATGATTACTGATCCTTGGATACACTAACACCAATACTGACAAGCGCTGCGTAGTAGGCAATGTTGCCGATAACGGATTTTGGGGACTATCAATTAACGCATCTTCAGCGTCTAAATGTAGGTCGTGTAAATAAGGTAATACGCCTAATACGGGTTTTTGGGTATAGGCTTCAAGCCAATCAATACCCGGTTGCAATAAGCTGATGTCACCGCGAAAACGGTTAATCACAAAGCCTTTTACCCGTGCTTGTTCAGACGGACTTAACAGTGCCAACGTGCCCACCAAATGGGCAAATACGCCGCCTTTATCAATATCGGCAATAATAATCACTGGGCAGTCGGCCACTTCTGCAAAACCCATATTAGCAATATCGCCATCACGTAAATTGATTTCTGCGGGACTGCCCGCCCCTTCTATGACCACCAGCGAGTATTGTTGCTGTAAGCGTCGGTATGATTGCATCACGGCCGCTAAGGCCAAGGTTTTATAACCTCGACTCTCAGGGCCGAAAAAAGCCTTCGCTTCTAATGTGGTTAACGCTTTACCGTGAATAATCACTTGCGCGCCAGTATCAGAGCTGGGTTTTAACAGCACGGGATTAAAATCGGTATGAGGGGGTAATTGACATGCGATGGCTTGCAGTGCTTGAGCGCGACCTATTTCACCCCCATCAATGGTTACCGCACTGTTTAATGCCATATTTTGTGGCTTAAAAGGCGCAACATTGACTCCTTGGCGGGCAAATAAGCGACATAGCCCTGCAACAAGAGTGCTTTTACCGGCATCAGATGTGGTGCCTTGCACCATTAATGCCCCGGACAATAGGTCAGCGGTTGGCAGGGTAAAATGCGGCAATGACATTATGCTTTTAAGGTCAAAGGCAGGCCCGCAACCACCAAAGTGACTTGGTCTGATATTGCCGCTATCGATTGGTTAAGCCAACCGGCTTCATCAACAAAACGGCGATTTAACTCGCCCATGGGAACAATACCCGAGCCCACTTCATTGCTGACTAATACCACTTCACTTTGCAACGCGGGCAGACTGTCGATGAGTAATGATTTTTGAGAAGCCCACGAGGCACCATCATCTAACAATAAATGATTGGTTAATAATAACGTCAAACAATCAAGCAATATCACTTGCTGGGGTTTATCGATTGCCACCAAGGTTTGTGCAATATCGTAAGCTTGTTCATGCAGTGTCCAGCCATGGGCGCTAGACACTCTATATTGCTGATGTTGCTCAATACGCTGCGACATTTCATTGTCTAGCGCCGTTGCCGTGGCTAAATACACGCATTGGTAACCAATAGCAGCGTATTCGGCTACACATTGCTCTGCAAATTGACTCTTACCGCTGCGCGCACCGCCCAACACCAAATGGATCATCAGCTTAATCCCACCGCTAAAATGACAAGATAACAACACACTTCGCTAATTTGCTGTGCTGCGCCTAATGTGTCACCAGTATAGCCTCCAATCTGTTTACGGAAGAATCCGCCTAACAAAATACGCACCAGCCATAAGGTAATAAACAGTACAAATGCCACTAGGCCATTAAGCCATAACAACACAAAAATACCGCTAGCAATTAATATAAGCAAGTCATTGAGCTGCTGATTTTGTGCTACAGGCATTGACTTACTGGTCTGTTCATTTCGGACATATTGTTCACTGAAAATTAAGCTCGCCGACACGACTCGACTTAAGGTGTGACCCACGACAAGTGCGCTGACCGCCGCCAGTGGGCTGTATAAAGCTAACTCTACCAACAATTGCCATTTAAGTAGTAACACCAATCCCAGAGATAATGCCCCATAACTGCCCAAGCGCGAATCTTTCATAATCCGCAGCTTATCTTCAATCGTTCTACCACCACCAAACCCATCGGCGGTGTCGGCTAAACCGTCTTCATGAAATGCGCCAGTGACTAGCACACCCGCCACCATCGCCAGTAAAATAGCGATACTCGCGGGTAAAATGAGTTGTGCTAACCAAAACAACAGCGCACAAATTAAGCCAATCACTAAGCCGACCACACCAAAATATCGGCTGGCCTTGCTCTGCTTATCATTGTCGATAACCACCCAAGGCGGCACCGGGATCCGAGTAAAAAAACTCATTGCCACAAAAAATAGATTCAACTGCCGCAACCACTTTATCTCGCCAGACATCTTGTACCCTTAAACCGCATTATTAACACCAGCACCATAGAAACTGGCCATTTGATTGTAAAAATTCACCGTAGCTTGAATTAACGCCAATGCAGCGCCAGTACCCTCTCCAAGCCTTAATCCCAGCGACAACAATAGTGTAGCTTGTAGCTGTTGTAATAGAAGCTTATTTCCTTGCTCTTGCCACTGATGAGCAAAGACTCAATAATCTCTTGATGGTGGAAATAATGTTACCGCAACTCATGCTGCAGCAGTAGCGATAAAACCATCAATCATCACTCATATTTTTGTTCCCTAGCCACTAAAATCGCCCCAATCATTGACACGATTCTAACGCCAGCTAAAGGGCTAAAATGGCCCATGAACAGACTTACTCATGACGATGTAAGTCTAACGCTTGGTTAATTAATCGGGGGTTAGTGTCCTAGGTTGCATCATCAATTCCCGTGCATCGACCAATACACGGCTCAATACACTGCTCAACACATTACTCAATACATTGCTTAATACACTGCTCAACACATTACTCAATACATTGCTTAATACACTGCTCAACATATTGCTAATACACTGCTTAACACATTACTCAATACACTGCTTAACACATTACTCAATACACTGCTCAACACATTGCTCAATACACTGCTCAACATATTGTTCAACACACAGCACATTACGCAATAATGATATTCAGCATAGCTGACATTACCGCAGTTGCGGCACAAGTATTGCCTATAACCATTTTACCCAAAGCAATGACATTGCAACCAGCACCAACAAGACGTGCACCCGCTGACGAGTATGCTCTACGCCTTAGGCGACTTTTTCAAGCCCATTGCCGGCGCTAAATGTATCGCCTGAGCACCTGCGCCTAAACGTTGAACAATAACATTGGCTTAGCCCGTTAGCGGCTATAATATCGGGCAATCAATTATCTCAAGCTCAAAACCGACTTAACGACACTTGTCAGTCAATAAGATCTGTTAACGGCGTTGACGCAAAATAAACAAGAAAAATACACTGCCCAAAGCGGCAGTGATAATACCGACAGGCAATTCTTGGTTCGATAAAATACATCGCGCTATCACGTCAATCCACACCATAAATAATCCCCCCAACATCGCGGTTAAGATCAGCGGCTGACGTCCGGAAAACAATAGCCTAACCGTGTGCGGGATCATCAACCCCACAAAACCAATGCCCCCACACGTCGCCACCAACATCGCGGTGATCAGTGAACACAGTAACAACATACTTAAACGCAATTTAGCGACATTAATGCCTAAGGTGTGAGCGGTTTCATCACCCGCTTTTAGCGCCATAATTTGCCGTCTAAACGCCAACATAATTAACAAACTAATACCAACCGTCACACTGGGTAATAGTAAATTAGACCAACTGGCTTTGGCAAAACTGCCTAAGCTCCAAAATAACACTGATGCCGCAGCCTGTGGGCTAGAGAAATACAACAGCAAACTAGTTAGTGCGCCGAACAGAAACGAGGTCGCCACACCAGACAACAACATACGTTCAACTTGACTACTTTGACCAGAAGCCGACAATATAAACACAATCAATACCGATAAACTGGCGCCAATAAATGCCCCAATCGGGATGCTTAATGTCGACCAAGACCACCAAGGTTGTGCCGTAAAGCTTGGTTTTATCGACAATGCGCCTGAAAATATCTCCGCAAACAAGCCTGTTTGGCTGAATAATGACACCACCAACACAGCACCAAATGACGCCCCAGAGCTAATGCCAAATAAGTAAGGGTCGGCTAGCGGATTACGGGTCACGGTTTGCAATACGCTGCCCGCGATAGACAAGCCAGCACCAGCCACAAAGGCTAACAAAATCCGCGGCAAGCGTAATTCAAGCACAATACGTTGGCTCAACTCGATAGCATGCTCACTGCCATCAATAGAACTCGGTATGTCACCCCCCCATAAAGTATTGAAAATGATCAATACGTCATTAAGATCAATATTGGCTGCACCAAAACTGGCCGCAAAAATAGGGGTAAGTAGCGTGGCAAATACCAACAAACTGAAACACACATAATACCGACGTTGCGATGCATCAATCATGATCAGAGCATCCTTTCTTGCTTGCCTGGTAACCATAGAAATAACTGATGAGGGGGTTACCATGTTGTGGATGATCATTGACGTGGCAGCAAACGCCAAACACCTCACTAATTTGCCGCTCGGTGAGTACTTCTGTTGGGGTACCTTTAGCAATTAACCGCCCTTGGTCGAGTAGCAGTAATTTATCGCACATCGCACTGGCTAAATTCAGGTCATGTATAGAAGCAATGACACTGATCCCTAGTGATACGACGAGTTCAAGGATTTGAATTTGATAACGAATATCTAAATGATTGGTAGGTTCATCTAATATAAGAATATGTGGCTGTTGCACAATGGCTCGGGCAATTAGTGCACGTTGTTTTTCACCACCAGATAATAGCTCATACTGTTGCTGCGCTTTTTGCTGCAATCCCACTTTGGTTAATGCACTTAAAATACGTTCTCGGTCTTGCGCTGTGTTGGGGTCAAACAAGTTTTTATGCGGTGTTAGCCCCATTGTCACTAACTGCTCAGTAGTCATATCAAAATAATGCGGGGTATCTTGTTGCACCACAGCAATACTCTGCGCTAACGATTTAGAGGAAAAACCACTGATGGGTTTGGAAAAAATTTCAATATCGCCGCTAGTTGGCTCAATATAACGATACAAGCAACGTAACAGACTCGACTTACCCGCACCATTGGGGCCAATGAGCCCTAGCATTTGGCCTCTAGGCAAACTGAAATCAATATCAGCTAGAATGGTTTTATTATCGACTTGCCAAAAGAGATGATTGACATCCAATACTGATTCAGACATGTAAATGACCTCGCCATGTCCAATTAATTAACACATACATCTATTTAAAAACTCCCCTAAGTCACCCGCTTAGGCATGGATATTGAGGCAATTCAAAGCTGGTATCTGACTTATGCACCAATGGTTAATTGGTCCATCTACAGTTGCGGGTACAGTTTGGGCTTATCCCAATTCCCAATACCTTGAAAGGCACTATGATTATGGCGCTATGGTTCTGATGAGTCGATTATAACGCTATGAATATAAAACTATGATTATAACAATATGATTATTAAGCTATTAATATAACGTTATGGTGATAATTCTATGACTATCAATATGACGCGTTAAGCCTATGTAATGCTCACTTTAGCTACCTTGCTATCCATTACAACAGATTGAAAACAGTCAAGCTTATCAATATCGTCAAGCCAATAGACATCAAGCCAATAGACATCAAGCCAATAGACATCAAGCCAATAGATATCGAGCACCATAATAGCAGCATAGGGGATCGCTAGGTTAGCGAATAATCCGCTACATTGGCCAGCCTTAAGCACATATTCCATTAAGCAGCGCATCATGCCACCGTGAGTCACCAATAACGCACCGGGGCAATTGCCAACGTGAGCAGCTTATTTCATCTCAAACGGGTCATTTGTTTGACTAACAAGGCGCATTGACCCGTCAATAGCGAGCCTATTGCAAGTTAATGCAACGCAGTTAGCGGGATAAAGGTCTGTTGGATAAGCCGTTATCTCCTGCGCTGAGGTTAACGAGTACGGCTATGTTACCAAGACCACCACAGAAGATGGCAATCTCGTTTATGCAGGAGTAATTAACGACCTTGAACGCAGTCACTTCTCGACATGCTGGCTCCTGCATGTCGAGGTCGTTTGGGTATCTGACCACTGCCATTACAAGATAATGGCAGTAATTTACTCCCTCTCGCTAAATTTTTTGATGTTTCTTCACCAAGCCAAAGTCAGCCAAAATCGCGTAGGCACAAGGAATAATAAATAACACCATCAAGGTAGAGGCAAAGATCCCGAATACGATTGAGACAACCAAGGGCTGTACTACTTGCGCCTGAAGACTCGTTTCGAGCAATAGGGGTAACAGACCTGCTGCCGTCGTCAGCGACGTTAAAAATACCGCCCTAAATCGTTCCCGACTGGCACTTACAACGGCTTCATGAACGCTATCACCTTCATCGACATGATGACGTATATATTGCACCAGCAAGATAGAGTCATTGACGACTATGCCTGCAAGGGAGATAAAGCCCATAATCGATGGCATAGATAGGTTATAGCCAAGTAGCACATGCCCCCAAAGCACGCCTATCAAAGACAAGGGTATTGCCAACATCACCACCACAGGCTCGAGGTAACTCCTGAATTGAAAACTGAGTATGACAAAAAGTCCAAATATTCCGATAAGGAATCCCTTACCAAGAGAGGCGCCCGTCTTCGCAGTCTCTTTTGCCGAGCCTTCGAAGTCGACCTTAACCCCAGGATAATCTTCAGTGGCTTGCGGCAGCCAATCGGATTTTATCTTAGCTAATGTTTCGGTGGAATTACCCTTGCGGTTGTCAACATCGGCCATCACGGTAACCGAACGTTGGCTATTGATCCGCTGAATACGGACATAAGATCGTTGATGCTCTAATTTGGCGATCGCCGACAGAGGCAACTGCTCCCCATTGGCTAACATAATGGGAAAGTTAGCCAATGCATGAAGATCGCCTGCTTGCTCCTTATTCAGCCTAACTTCAATTTCGATATTCTCGGGCCCAATTTGGATCTCATCGGCCCGTTGGCCAAAGAAAGCACTGCGCAGTTGATTGGCGACCAACTGACCATCGATGCCGAAGACTTCCGCTCCGGGCCTCAGACTGACCTTAATTTCCTCTTTCCCCGGACGCATATCATCGAGAATACCGTTGATACCATCGAACCTGACAAGATAAGATTGCAGCGACACCGAGGCCTGCTTTAGCATATCCAGATCATCACCTAGCAGGCGAACCTCGATATCACGACCCGCAGGCCCCATCGTTGGCTGCTTAAAGACCATAGACAAGGGGGCTGCCAGCTCAACCGTACCGTCGCGCCAATCTTCGATAAAATCTTCTATTAGCGTATTTCGAGTTTCGGCCGACAAGAGATCTAACCTAACCGTCGCCACATGAGGCCCTTTCTCGCCCGCATCGGCATTAAAATTAAACTGTGCGGTAATATCTTCAATAAGCTCAACGCCCTCTTCCACGTCTTGGGTATAGCGAGCAGCCGTCTCTTTAGCACTGAGGATCACTTGTTCGACAACCTCCTGAGTCGAACTCAATGGGCTGCCAGGTGGCAGGATAATTCTCACTTCGGCGATATCACCATCAAGTTCCGGAAAGGGCAAGAATTTCAACACGCCACCGGCAACCAGCGCCACAGATGAGAGCAAGATACCTAAGGTTATGCCAACGCTGGCGTAGCGCCAATGCACCACAAACCTAACCGCATTAACGAGTGTCGTATTACGAAACGTTTCGAATGCGGCTAAGAAATCTCGCTTAAATTTAAGCTCAGGCCTAGGCGCTTTCTTGGGGACATGGCTTAATGAATGGTTTAAATGGTTGGGCAAGATTAAAAATGCCTCAATCAAACTGATACTGAGCACCATAATCAGCACCGTCGGGATAGCTGAGAGTACGGCGCCCATCTGACCATCGAGCCCAAGTAAGCTACTGAAGATTAAAATGGTGGTTAGAAATGAGGAGACCACTCCTGGGGCAACCTTTTTAACCCCTTGAACCACGGCATCATGTGGCGCTAAGCCCCGGTCGACATGGGAGGCGATAGACTCGGCGATAACGATGGCATCATCCATCATGATCCCGATGGCCATAAGCAAACCGACTAAACTCATGATGTTAATAGAGACGCCAAAGAGACTCATCAAATAGATGCCGCCTAAAAAGGCAACCGGAAGACCTGCCGATACCCAAAAAGAGTAACGCAAAGAGAAAAATAACCACATGCTAAAGAAGACTAGGATGATCCCTTGCCAGCCATTGGTTAACATCATATCCAGACGATCTTTAAGCAGCGACGAGAGATCGTTGGTCAAGGTCAAATTCACGCCATCGGGCACACGTAAACGCTCTTGCTCGATAAAACGGCTTACTTTCTGTTTTATTCTTAAGGCATCATCGGCTTTGTTCTTCTTCACCTTGAGTATGGCGGCGTGCTGCCCGTTGAAAAAGATGTGCTCTTCATCGAGTTCAAATCGGTCAGTCACGGTGGCAATATCGCCGAGTCGGACCACGCTGCCGTCGCTGGTAGAGGCCACGATGGTTTGCTTTAACGCCGCTGGCGTGACTTTGCGCTCATCGAATCTCAGCAGCAGATTTTTATCTGTTAACTCAATATTACCGGCAGGGATCTTCACATTTTGCCGACCCACTTCATCGGCAATGTCGGTTGCAGTCAGCCCCAAACGGCGCATATCGATTTGATTAAGCTCAACCCGCAGTTGATGATCGGAAAAGCCAACAACGGATACCAGACTCACTCCGGCATCGATTTTCAAGCGACGTTTGAGATCCTCGGCATAATGCTTCAGATGGGGCCAGCTGGCATCGGCCGAAATAGCGATATCAACAACAGGTTCGGCCCAATCGAGCTCTTTAACGATCGGCGGTTCAATTTGTGATGGAAAGTTTTTAATCCCATTGATCTGGGTTTGCACATCCACAATAGCGCGCCCAATATCGGCTTTGCCGTCCAGCTTGATAGTCATGGACGCGACGCCTTCTTGTGCGTCACATTTTACTTCTTCGACATTGCCTAGCCCATCGACCGCATCTTCCATACGCAGACATAGACTTTCTTCCACTTCTATCGGCGACGCGCCGGGATAAACCACGGTAGCGGTAACATAGGGAGGCGCAAACTCTGGAAAAGTCTCACGTTTTATTGATCCCAAACTCAATAATCCGAGCAAGAGTAGGCTGAGCATCAACAAATTAGCTAAGGTCGGATGACGGGTGATATAAGCGATCACTGACCGGCCTCCTCTCGGTTCACCTGAGATTGCTCAGCAGCATTAACGTCGAGGTCTGATGAGATATCTCTTAAAGACATGCCTGGGATAGCGGGAATAAGATCGTTGAGCACAATGTTATCACCAACGATAACGTCTGCTTTAATCGCCACTTGATCTTGATTACGGAACAAAATGGTCACCGGTTTTATCATCAGTTTATTATCCGAGCTCATCAGATATAGCTTGTCACCGTGAAGCGCCTTCTCGGGGACGATAAAATGTGGCTTTGCCTGGCCGTATATCCGCGCTGAAACAAACATTCCCTTGGTCAAAGGAGGCCGACTGAATGGCTTAAGCTGACGAATATCCTGCTCAACCTCAAGATATAAGCCGATGGTAGCCTGATTCGGATTAACCGTTTCAGCCACCCGGGTGACTTTAGCTGGCCAAGTAAAACGATTGCTTCCTACCTGAAACTCTACATCGGCTTGTAATGCTAAGAGCTCAAAAGAAGGTAGACTATTTTGTTCAGGGATCATTTCAATACTGCTGACTAAAGTGCGCATGTCCTGCAGCGATATTTCAGCCATTATCTCCGCAGTACCGAGTTGGTGAGCGATCAACATAGTTGAGCCCATGGCAACCACCTGATCTTGCTCAATGTTGATATCGGCCACTCTGGCATCGAAAGGCAGCACAACCTTGGTTTGTTTCAGTCTTCTGCGGGCATCTTCTAACTGTGCAACATCGACGCTTTGCTGTGCTTGGCTCACTTTTCTATCGTCGGGAAGGAGCTTAATTGAGTTTTGCAGATCTTCTACCAACTTGGTTTGTACCAACAAGGACTGATGCTGACTTTCAAGTTCAGAAATCGACACCAAATTACGCTTTTTGAGGGTGAGCTTACGTTGATATTCCTGCTTAGCCAGATCCAGTTTCTGGTTCTCTATCTGCAGGCTGGTATTGAGGTTTCGCTCCTGCTGATCGAGCCTTGTCAGTTGTGCCGACGTAGCATTGAGACTCGCTTGTGCCTGTGCCAGCTTCAACTCATATTCCAGAGGGTCTATCTCTAGCACCAAGGTATCCTTTGGTAACATTCGGCCCGTTTCAAGCTGAGGGTGGCGGTAGATAACTTTGCCACTCACTTCGGCGACGGCTTGCCATATATGCTTAGGTGTCACGCGACCAAACCCCTGTATTCTTGGGGCCAGCAAGGTTTTGTCCAGGGTGAGAATGTCAACCGCCCTGGCTTTATCATAACTCTGGACAACCGAGGGTGATGGTTTTAGGGCTATAGCTAAAAATAATATCAGCATTCCGCCTAGGACACCGGGGAGCAGAAAACGTTTCTTATTACTGGTCATTATTTTTGTCCTTTGTCGGCATCAAGCCTCTTGCAAGCAGATTGGTATTTTGCTGTGCAAGTTTCATTAAAAATTCTGGGGTGATTTGTATACCGAGTCGACTCAAGAACCCTTCGGGCACAATAAATGGAAAGATCATCATCGAAAAAAAACTCAGTTGAGCGCAATGGATATCAACATCATCGTGCAACAGTCCCTTAGCTTCGAGTTTATCAAACATCATGATGTCATCCACATTGACAATTTCGTTAAACACCTTGGTTATCTCTTTATTTTCGGGAATACTTTGATCTAGGCCTGCCAGACGGAAAATTAATCTTGGGAAATGGGGATGCGCTGACATCACTTGATAGTAGGTCTGCATCAAGCTTGCCGGGCCATGGGCTTGTTTTTCTTTATTCACCTTGTAGAGCTCTTGTTTCACTGGCGCCGCAGTCTCTCGCAACATCGCGATAAACAGATTTTGTTTAGAGCCAAAGTAATAGCGAATAAGCCCAGGATCAGTGCCTGCAAGCGCCGCGACATCACGAACGGTAACCTGAGAGTAGTCACGTTCGACAAAAAGAGATCTTGCCGCCTGAATAAGCTTATCGCGATTTTGGGTCTCTCCACTGGGGCGTCCCACTTTATTCTTGCTATCAGGCATACAGAATTCCTCAGTTAAAGAATTATTTTAAGAGCAGAGCACATTAATTGGCAGTGAAATAATTCCACAAAATCAGCGATAACGAAGAATACAGCTATTAACAAGTTGTTAAATATGAATAAAAAACTATAACAGCATGAGTATAACCCTTTATGTTTAGCGGGGAGGTGATTTGGTTAATGCTTTAGAACCTTTGTATAACCATGTAGGGTTTTTATCTCAGTTTTTTATCTAGTGCCTTCTGGCAGAAGACGGTATCTGTCATTAAACGTTTCTCCCTATGCTGCAATATTGGCTACATCGTAGACTTTGCCGCTTTCCAAGCTTGTGATAAAAATTGGCAATATGTTGCTGAAACAGCTTGAGTTACGCCCTATAACTCAACTCGGTTTTAAAGCCATAGTATGTTGTCATTTGGATGCTCAAGTGTTCGGCCTCATTGGGCTTGTCATCCTCAACCTGTTTGACGACAAGCAGCCTGAAGCAATCGAATAAGATAATAAACATATATTGATAATAAATTTCTATTAAACATAGGCTTAGATCAATAAAAAACACCTACTATTATGTTGATTGGTTGAACATTTCTGCGGCTAACTGACGTCCCCCATCGCTTAACCCAAGTAGAAGTTAAATCAGCCTTGCTCTGGCGGTGAAAACTCGCGTAGTATAGACGTCTATACGTTTATATGTCCAAAAGGCTATCTTAAAAGGTAATCATTTAGAAGATGCGCATTGTAAGCAGCAATTGTAATCAACAGTTGTACACAGAAATGATGTTATCGCCCTATTATTGTAAAAATAAGGGTATGCTTATCTCAATCAAGGTATCAAGCAACATAGTGATAAAAAGGTAACTGTTATGGCTAAATCGACTTCTTACAGTCAAACACTTGAACAACTTAATGCATTGTTAGCGCAGCGAATTGTGATTTTAGATGGCGCCATGGGCACCATGATCCAAGACCATAAGTTGGAAGAAGAAGATTATCGTGGTGAGCGCTTTAAAGATTGGCATTGCGATGTTAAAGGCAACAATGACTTATTAGTACTCAGCCAAGCGCAAATCATTAAAGATATTCATACTCAGTACCTATTGAACGGTGCCGACATTATTGAAACCAATACCTTTAACGCTACCACCATTGCTATGGCCGACTACGACATGCAGTCACTGGCCGCCGAAATTAACTTAGCCGGTGCCAGAATTGCCCGCCAAGCTGCCGACGAAGTAGCTGCGCAAACAGGCTTGCCACGTTACGTTGCCGGCGTATTAGGGCCAACTAACCGCACCTGTTCTATCAGCCCAGACGTGAACGACCCAGGGTTTCGTAATGTCAGCTTTGATCAACTCGTCGAAGCCTATGTCGAATCGACCAGCGCCTTAATCGAAGGCGGCGCCGATATCATTATGGTTGAAACCATTTTTGATACCTTAAACGCCAAAGCCGCCCTATTTGCGATTGAAAAAGTATTTGATCAACTTGGCGATCGCTTACCCGTTATGATCTCCGGCACCATCACCGACGCATCGGGCCGCACCTTAACCGGCCAAACTACCGAAGCGTTTTATAACTCACTGCGCCACATTAAGCCGTTATCCATTGGCCTTAACTGCGCCCTTGGGCCAAAAGAGCTGCGTCCTTACGTTGAAGAATTGTCACGTATTGCCGAGTGTTATGTTTCCGCCCATCCAAATGCGGGCTTACCCAACGAGTTTGGCGGCTACGATGAAACCCCAGAAGAGATGGCTGAAGTCATCAACCAATGGGCCCAAGAAGGCATGCTCAATATTGTCGGCGGTTGTTGCGGTAGCACCCCCGCCCACATTAATGCCATTCGTGAAGCAGTACTCAGACATGAACCAAGACACATTCCAGACATTCCTGTGGCGTGTCGGTTGTCGGGGTTAGAGCCACTGACCATCGATAAAAACTCGCTATTCGTCAACGTCGGCGAGCGCGCCAACGTGACAGGCTCAGCCAAGTTTTTACGCTTAATTAAGCAAGAAAAGTTTGAAGAAGCCCTCGATGTGGTGCGCGAGCAAGTCGAAAACGGCGCCCAAATTATCGACGTCAACATGGACGAAGGCATGCTCGATGGCGTGGCTTCCATGGCGAAGTTTTTAAACTTAATTGCCTCTGAGCCAGATATCTCCCGCGTGCCGATCATGATCGACTCGTCTAAATGGGAAGTGATTGAAGCGGGCCTTAAATGCGTCCAAGGCAAGTCCATTGTTAACTCGATTTCGATGAAAGAAGGTGAAGCCAAATTTATCGAGCAAGCCACCTTAGTGAAACGCTATGGCGCCGCCGCCATTATAATGGCCTTTGACGAAGACGGCCAAGCCGACACGCGTGAACGTAAAACCCAAATCTGTACCCGTGCTTACCGTATTTTGGTTGATGTGGTCGGCTTTCCACCAGAAGATATTATTTTCGACCCCAACATCTTCGCCATTGCCACCGGTATTGATGAACACGACAACTATGCTGTCGACTTTATCGAAGCCATTAAAGACATCAAAACCACCTTGCCACATGCAATGATCTCCGGTGGTGTGTCTAACGTGTCATTCTCGTTTAGGGGTAACAACCCAGTACGTGAAGCGATTCATGCGGTATTTTTATACCATGCTATTCAAGCCGGCATGGACATGGGCATTGTCAACGCGGGTCAGTTAACCATATACGATGATATAGATCCCGAGCTTAAAAAACGGGTTGAAAACGTAGTACAAAACTTACCTTGCCCGGTTGCCGACTCAAGCAACACCGAACAGCTACTCGACATCGCCGAAACCTTTCGCGGCGATGGCTCCCAAGTGGCCAAAAAAGAAGATTTAGCCTGGCGTAGCTGGCCGGTGTCCAAGCGGTTGTCGCACGCCTTGGTCAAAGGCATTACTGAATTTATTGACCAAGACACCGAGGCTGCACGCCAAGAAGCCACCCGCCCACTTGATGTGATAGAAGGGGCATTAATGGACGGCATGAACGTAGTCGGTGACTTATTTGGCGCGGGCAAAATGTTCTTACCGCAAGTGGTTAAATCGGCTCGAGTGATGAAAAAAGCCGTTGCTTACCTTAATCCTTATATCGAACTAGAGAAGGTTGCGGGTCAGTCAAACGGACGAATTTTAATGGTCACCGTAAAAGGTGATGTGCACGACATCGGTAAAAATATCGTCGGCGTCGTGCTCGCTTGTAACGGCTACGAAGTGGTCGATCTTGGGGTGATGGTATCGGTTGATAAAATTCTCGATGCCGTTAAAGAGCATAATATCGACATCATCGGCATGTCAGGGCTCATTACCCCAAGCCTTGATGAAATGGTCCACAACGTGAAAACCTTCCACCGTGAAGGCTTAACCATTCCGGCCATTATCGGCGGGGCGACTTGCTCTAAAATTCATACGGCTGTGAAAATAGCGCCGCATTATCCACACGGCGCCATTTATATTGCCGATGCATCCCGCGCCGTGCCTATGGTGTCGAAACTGATTAACAATACCACCCGCCAAGCCACCATCGACGAAGCCTATGCTGAATACGACATGATGCGTGAAAAACGCTTATCGCAAACCAAGCGTAAAACCTTAGTGTCGATTGAAGCGGCGCGTGAAAACCGTTGCCAACATGACTGGGAAAACTACCGCCCATTTACGCCTAACGTGTTAGGTCGCCAAGTATTTGATGACTACCCGCTAGATGATTTAGTTGAACGTATTGACTGGACACCGTTCTTTAGAAGCTGGGAACTGCACGGTCATTACCCTGAAATTTTAAAAGACAAAGTGGTCGGTGAAGAAGCGGTTAAATTATTCGCCGATGGCCAAGCCATGCTGAAGCAAATTATTGCTGAAAAGTGGCTTACCGCCAAAGCCGTCATCGGTTTATTCCCAGCCAATACCGTTAATCACGACGACATTGAACTGTATACCGATGACACTCGCACCACATTGGAAATGACCACCCATCATCTGCGCATGCAACTTGAACGCGTGGGTAACGACAACTTCTGTTTATCAGACTTTGTGGCACCTAAAGACAGCGGCGTTGCCGATTACATGGGCGGGTTTGCGGTGACAACAGGTCACGGTATTGATCAACATGTAGCCCGTTTTGAAGCCAACCATGATGACTACAATGCGATTATGCTCAAATGTTTAGCCGACCGTTTAGCCGAAGCCTTGGCCGAGCGTATGCACGAGCGCGTCCGTAAAGAGTTTTGGGGGTATGCCGCCGATGAAATACTCGATAACGAAGCGTTAATTCGCGAACGTTATAAAGGTATTCGTCCAGCACCAGGTTACCCAGCGTGTCCGGATCATACTGAAAAAGGTTTGTTGTGGGATTTACTCAAACCCGATGAAACGATTGATTTAAACATTACCGAAAGCTTCGCCATGTACCCAACCGCTGCAGTGTCTGGCTGGTACTTTGCCCACCCAAAATCACGCTATTTTGGCGTGACCAATATTGGTAAAGATCAAGTTGAAGATTATGCTAAACGTAAGGGCATGACCTTAGCAGAGACAGAGCGATGGTTGTCACCGATATTGGACTATGACCCAGAATAGAGAGTGATCCTGAGCAGAGAGTGACCCAGAGTAGAGAGTGACCCAGAGTAGAGAGTGCTCCCGAATAAAGAGTAACCTTGAGTAATCGCGGTTACTCTTTTTTATGTCCAAACTTCGTTTGGATATAGGTCGAAAGGTTTATAAGTAAACTGTTTTGTTATATTTAGCTTTAACCCAATTTGCAACTAAAGTCGCTAATGCACCACCTAAACTATGACCAACACAATGGATAATACCTGTACTCTTTAACACTTCAGGTTTATCTAAATAGTCAGCTAACCCATCTCTAAAAGATTCAAATGTTGTTTGAAAACCTGTATGAACTAAGCTACCCGCATCATTACTTTTTGAATGAGCAGTAATATCGGTTACCGCATCAGCTAAAGTATTTGTACCCCGTATTGCAATCACGTGATCGCCCTTATGTTGCTGACTATGTCCTTGGCCAATGAGCAAAAAGCCTGTCGTTTCGCACCAAAAGAAACCACCAGAAGTCCCCTGTTGGACATCTTCTGCGTTGAACTTAAAGTGTTGTTTTACCTTATTATGGATAGGTAATCTTTTGGGTTTTTTTTCAATTTGGTAAGATAGCAATGCGATTCTAGCTGCAACATTAGGGGATATAACACTCATTATTTCATCCTTAAAATAAACTTTTAAATATTTTTTATCTAATTAATTTTTTAAATCATTAAAATTTGTAACAACATCCATAGATTCACCGTAATAAGTCGTAATTAATTCATCTTCCCAGTAACATATTGAAATTATAGGATGATCACGTATTAAACCAAACTGCGTTAAATCAACTTCATATTGTAATTCTTTATTTTGTAAGTCTGCATTTAACTGCAGCAAAAATTTGTTTAAATAAGGAACAGAAATCCAATTCTTACTGATCAACCAAAGCCAGTAATACTTATCTTCACCATCTTTTATCTCATCAGGTTCTTTCTTAATATAAATTTCCTGCCTAAGACGTGCATCTTGCCCAAAAATATTACCGGGGGCATTTGACTTAACTTTAACTTCTTTAAATGAAAACTCACCATTTGTATCGGTTAATGCATAGTCAATAATAGGGTCACCCTTGTCATAACCACCATATGACAGTTCTCTAACAACTTCCGCCCCCGAAATTGGAATGCCATTATTGGTGATTCGCCCTTGTACAGGAGCCGATAATTCAACTTCATATCGCTTCAAAAATCCAAACACTGCATCATCTCCTTCGGGGTAAGCATATGAAAAAAAATAATCACAAATAGAAATAATGAAACCGTAAGCAATAAAAGGTAACGATATTTATCAAGAATACTATTTAACACCCTCTCCCCCAACTCATTGATATAGATAAAAAATAAAAGCTACAGATTCATGGTTAAAAAGAGACGTAACATAGTGCTTTTAATACTCATTAACAGCCTAATTTTAGCCAAAAAAAACTCTTTATCTATAGCCCTAAAGAGTGTCAAAAAGGCACTAAAAACATTAATTGTGATAGTTTTATCTTTGCCTCTAGAACCAACAATATTGAATCCATACGCAAAAAACACTTACTTCAACGACTCTACCCATTGGTTGGATGATGAAATTAGACCAGACCAGAACACCTCAATCAAACATACACTTTTCATCATTACACCTTTAAAGTAGCTATTTATGATGATAGACCCTCTTAACAAATCACTCTACAATAACTTCAGTAAGTTAATCATATCAACATCAAAACAAGGCGTTACCTCATCAATGAGCTACATAGCATATATTAGTTTGTTTCTCGTTCTGTCTGTCACTTCGGCCAACTACTTTTTGGAGGGAGCAATATTTCGCATGTTTAAAAAAGTCGATGTCGAAGTGTTTCCTGAAGTGATTGGTAGCCTAACCAATGAGGGAGAACCTCTAGCCGATATTAAGCTAAAAAGAGGTTACCAATACTCTGGTGTTATGGAAGAAATTGAGTGGGACTACACCACTACTGATGATGAAGGCAAATTTAGCTTTCCTGAAATCATTCACAGAACAAGTCACCCTAATAAACCGTTTGCTGAAACGCGCGTTGCGCAAGCAATTAAAGTCGCAGAGGGAGTTTATACAGACACTTTTCTTTGGTCTGCTGTAACTAAAGGTGAAAAACATCTTTCCCTATTAGCTGAAAGATTGGCGCAATTACATTGCAACCTCGCCAATGAAGAGATTAGACAAGAGATAATAGAAGAAGAAATTAGCAATGGAGTTTCACGACTACAGGTGTTTAGTATTTGCCGCTGGCCAGAACTACAACTATTGGAAGTACAGAAAAGAGAAAAATACGGATGATATTCAGACTGGCCAATCTAGATGAATTTTTGCTGATGGGATATCTAGTCAATAAGCAATAACGAATGTGTACCTATTGGCCCAATCGAACATACCCTTTTCATCATTACACCATAAAAAATAGTCCTTTATAAGTATGCGTCCGGGCAAGTACGTCTTCAACTGCGCTCATTGAGCCTTTATCTTAACGACTGATTATGACATCAGGAGT